>JALQVX010000253.1 GCA_023263555.1 Crocinitomix sp. | reverse complement strand
TCGATTTGATTGAGCCTTATGCAAAAGGGGGTAAAATTGGTTTGTTCGGTGGTGCAGGTGTAGGTAAAACAGTATTGATCCAAGAGTTGATCAATAATATCGCGAAAGCATATTCTGGTTTGTCTGTATTTGCTGGTGTAGGTGAAAGAACGAGAGAAGGAAATGACCTTTTGAGAGAGATGTTAGAATCAGGTATCATCAATTATGGTGAAGATTTTATGCACGACATGGAAAAAGGGGGGTGGGATCTTTCTAAGATTGATACTGAAAAATTAAAAGAATCTAAAGCAACGTTTGTGTTCGGTCAAATGAACGAGCCTCCAGGAGCACGTGCGCGTGTTGCACTATCTGGATTGACGTTAGCTGAATATTATAGAGATGGTGAAGGAGAAGGAAAAGGTGCAGATATCCTTTTCTTCGTTGATAACATCTTCCGATTTACGCAAGCTGGTTCAGAGGTTTCTGCTCTTCTTGGACGTATGCCTTCAGCAGTAGGTTACCAACCAACATTGGCAACTGAGATGGGTGCTATGCAAGAGCGTATTACTTCAACAACAAACGGTTCAATTACTTCTGTTCAGGCGGTATACGTTCCTGCGGATGATTTAACGGATCCGGCTCCAGCAACGACGTTTGCTCACTTGGATGCTACAACGGTATTGTCTCGTAAAATTGCTGAGTTAGGTATTTATCCGGCGGTGGATCCATTGGATTCTACTTCTCGAATCTTAACGCCAGAAATCGTTGGACAAGATCATTATGATTGTGCACAACGTGTTAAATTGACACTTCAACGTTATAAAGAATTACAAGATATTATTGCGATTCTTGGTATGGACGAACTTTCTGAGGAAGATAAATTAGTTGTAAGTCGCGCTAGACGTGTTCAACGTTTCTTGTCTCAACCGTTCCACGTTGCTGAGCAATTTACAGGATTAAAAGGTGTTTTGGTTGATATTAAAGAAACAATTAAAGCGTTTAATATGATCATGGACGGTGAGTTGGATCAATATCCTGAATCTGCTTTTAACCTTAAAGGTGGTATTCAAGATGTAATTGAAGCAGGTGAAAAAATGATCGCACAAAATTAAAATTAGAAAACAATGTTATTAGAGGTAATTACACCAGACGAGACATTATTTATAGGCAACGTTTCTCATGTTGTTTTGCCTGGCCTAGACGGTTCTTTCGGAATCCTTAAAGGTCACGCTCCAATGATCTCTGCTCTTTCAAAGGGTGAAGTGAAAGTGGATCAGATTTTAGCTGAGAATGATAGCGAAGAATTTGAAGGGCGCTACAATGCAGAATTTAAAGACAATGCTTCTTTTACGTTTCAAATTAATGGTGGCGTTATCGAAGTGAAATCAGATAAGGTGATTGTCCTTGCTGAATAATAATAAAGCTTGAAAATTTAAGAAAAGGGGTCCCAAATGCCGGCGATCCCTTTTTTTGTCTTGAGTTGCAACCTTGCGCCGAATAGGCTGAATGGACGGAATTCATTGATTTTACTTAGTGTTAAGCTTTGTTAATAAAACAATTTAATCACACATTTCACGTTCTGAATACGTTGAATTGTAAAAAAAATCATGCAAATTTGTTCGGCTGATTAAAAATGGATTACAAAGAGAAGTTAGATATCGATAATATTCCCCAACATGTTGCCATCATAATGGATGGAAATGGAAGGTGGGCGAAAGAGAAAGGACAGATGCGTTTGTTCGGTCACGCCACTGGTGTGGAGTCTGTTCGCGAAGCATTGACCGCCGCTACGGAAATGAAGATTAAGTTTTTAACCTTGTATGCGTTCTCAACTGAAAATTGGAATCGCCCCAAGGCTGAAGTGGATGGGTTAATGGACCTACTTGTAAATACCATTGCTAGCGAAATTGAATCATTACATAATAATGATGTGCGTCTCTTAACAATTGGAGATACAAATCATTTACCAGACGGTTGTAGAAATGAATTGCTGAAGGCGATTGAGCGAACAGCTTCTAATAAAGGTACTGTCCTTATTCTTGCACTTAATTATAGTGCTAAACTTGAAATTAAACAGGCGATCAAAAGAATCGCTGAAAAATATAAAGAAGGAAGTATTGAATTGGATGATATTGATGATCAACTTGTTCATGATCACTTGTACACTGCTGGAATACCAGATCCGGAACTAATGATCCGAACGAGTGGTGAAATTCGAATTAGTAATTTTTTACTTTGGCAACTGGCCTACTCCGAATTGCACTTTACGCCTGTGCTTTGGCCAGATTTTAAAAAGGAAGATTTTTATAGAGCTGTCTATGAATACCAAACGCGGGAACGTCGTTTCGGACTCATAGGTGAACAGTTAAACGAACTCAATAAGGATGATTAGATTTTTGATTGTATTGCTATTAACATTCACCTCCGCAGGTGTGTTTGCCCAAATTAATGGTGATAAGATTGTCGGGGGCGATAATACGTTTTTGGAACCAAAAAAATACACCATTGCTTCGACGCAAGTTATTGGTGTTGATAATCTTGATCATGATGCTATTCGCGTGGTTTCTGGTTTAACGGTTGGTAAACAAATTACGATTCCCGGTCAAGACATCTCTAAGGCAATTGAAACCCTTTGGGCGCAAAATTTGTTTTCTGATGTCCAAATCGGATATGATAAAATTTATAAAGATGAAATCTTTTTGGTCATAAGTTTGGTGGGAAGACCTAAATTAAAAGGGTACAAATTCGAAGGAATTCGAAAAGGGGAAGAAGATAATTTGAAAGAAATTATTGATCTCACTCCTGGTCAAACGATAACTGAGTCTTTATTATCGAATACACGCAACATTATTAAAAGCTATTACAACGACAAAGGATTTTATAATGCCAAAATTGATATCACCGAAAAAATAGATACTACTGGATTTAATTTACGTAACCTTACTATTGCAATAGATAAAGGTGAACGTGTTAAAATTGGTGAGATTAATATCTATGACAATGAGGTTGTCAGCACCAATCCAGATGATAAACTCATCAAAAGAGTCAATACAAAACTAAGCTATTCGGATGGTGGAATTCGCCGTTCAATGAAGGATACAAAGCAGAAAGGGATCATGCGGATTTTTAAACGCTCTAAGTTTAATCGCACGGCTTTTGAGCGAGATAAAACGGCAATCCTAGAAAAGTACAATTCAATCGGATTACGTGATGCCGCTATTGTTCGTGATTCGGTGTACCAAATTGATGATAAGACCATGGGTATCGATATTTATATCGACAAAGGCGAAGAATATTTCTTTGGGGAAATAACGTGGGTTGGGAATACAAAATATACAGATGGTCAATTGGATACTATTTTAGGAATTTCAAAGGGCGATTTATTTAACAGTGGTTTATTGGAGCAACGTCTTTATGCAAGTCAAGACGGCCGTGATATTACTTCTGTTTATATGGATCGTGGTCACTTATTCTTTAATATCGTTCCGGTTGAAGTGAGTATTACTGAAGATAATCACATCAACTATGAGATGCGTATCAGTGAAGGTAAGGAAGCGCGCATTCGAAATATCATTATCAATGGCAATACGAAAACGAATGACCATGTTATTTTGAGAGAAATTAGAACAAAACCAGGTGATCTTTTTAACCGAAATGATATCATTCGTACACAACGTGAATTGGCAAACTTAGGTTATTTTGATCCTGAACAGTTTGGTGTAAATCCGATTCCAAATCCTGCGGATGGAACAGTAGATATCGAATATACCGTTGTTGAAAAGTCTTCAGATCAGATTGAGTTGTCTGGAGGTTTCGGTGGTGGTCGTTTAATCGGTACCGTTGGACTTTCTTTTACGAATTTTTCAACGCGAAATTTCTTTAAAAAAGGAGCATGGCAACCACTTCCTTCTGGAGATGGTCAGCAATTAAGTCTTCGTGGACAAACGTTTGGTAGAGGATTTCAGTCGTATAACCTGTCTTTTACTGAACCATGGTTAGGCGGCAAAAAACCGACGTCCTTTACAATTTTTAGTTCATATTCTTTATTGACGAATAGTTTAAACCGCACGGACGAACTCTACAGTCAAACTTCTATTACTTCCATAGGTGTAGGTCTAGGATCTCGTTTGAAAGTGCCAGATGATTATTTCCAAATTTATGGTGAGTTCAATTATCAATATTATGATTTGCAGAAATCTCAATACTTTATCTTTACAGATGGATACTCAAACAATATTTCTTTAAAGGGGGTTCTCACACGTACTTCTGTTAGTGAACTTATTTACCCTAGATCTGGATCTAAATTTACGCTTACAGCCAAAGCGACTCTTCCTTATTCGTCTTTTGACGGTCTTGATAATGCTGATTATGCCGGCATGACAGATCAAGAACGCTATAAATTTGCTGAATATTATAAAATTAAATTTACGGGTGAGTGGTTTGCGCCGCTAACACGAAATAAAAAATTGGTCCTTCATCCTAAATTTGGATTCGGATTCTTAGGTGCATATAATTCAGCCAAAGGTTATTCTCCATTCGAGCGTTTTTATCTTGGTGGTAGCGGGTTGAATGGGACGTGGCAATTTGATGGTCGTGAAATTATAGCATTGCGCGGTTATACAGGTAGTACGCCAGTTTCTGCATCAACCGGAGGAACGGTAATTGCGAAATACGCTGTTGAATTGCGTTATCCAATTTCCTTAAATCCGAGCGCTACAATCTACGCATTAATGTTTGCAGAAGCAGGAAACACGTGGGATTCGTTTAATAAATTCGATCCCTTTAACGTTAAACGTTCTGCTGGATTTGGGGTACGCTTGTTCCTTCCTATGTTCGGTATGCTAGGGGTGGATTTTGCATGGGGATTCGATCCGCTTGACGTTGGTGCCGCAGGGGCAGGCTCTGCCGAAGCCGATCCAGGGGCTAATCCAAAAGGATATACTTTCGGGTTCTTCCCAATCATTGGTATGAATATTGGAGATTTGTAAGATAAAATTGTAAATTCGCATCCGAAAATTATTGAAATAGGGGGTGAGTGATTCGTTAATGCCTGATGAAATAAAGTTGAAAGGTCAAAGATTCGTTTATTTTTAAAGCAAAAAAACAAAGAGATGAAAAAAGGATTGTTGGCATTATTTTTAGTTATGGGTTTGGTTAATTCAGCCATTTCTCAGCGCTATGCCTATGTTGATACACAATATATTTTAGATCAAATGCCAGAATATGCTGAAGCACAGGTTCAATTGGATAAAGCGTCTGAACAATGGCAAGAAGAAATTGAAATATTGTTTATAGATGTAGATAAAAAACGTAAGGATTATGAAGCTGAAGCCATTCTCCTTCCCGCGGAAATTAAAAAGCAACGTGAAAAAGAAATAGCAGAGGCAGAAATTAAAGCGCGTGAAATGCAAAAGAAACGTTTTGGCGTCGGTGGAGATTTATTTGCAAAACGCGAAGAGCTAATCAAACCGATTCAAGATAAGATCTTTAACGCCATTCAAGATATCGCTTCTGAGCGAAATTATGCCTTCGTATTTGATAAAGCAAACCAATCAAATTTATTGTATGCTGACCCTAAATATGATATCAGTGATCAGGTATTACGAAATATGGGCATCAAAATTGATAATGACTAAATAGAAAACAAAGAAACAAAAACAAAATGAGAAAATTATTAATCGCAATAGTAGCAATTTTTGCAATCGGAAGCTTCTCAGCTTCAGCTCAAAAGATCGGACATATCGATTACATGAAAGTAGTGGATAGTTTGGATACTTACAAAAAAGCTATGTCTAAACAAAAGGAAGTTGAAGCAACTGCAACAGAATCTGCAACTTATCTTGAAAAATTAATTCGTGAGAAATACGCCTATTACCAAGCGAATGAAAAAACCATGACGTCTATCGAAAGAACGATTAAAATGGATGAATTGAATGGTTACCAACAACGTCTTCAAGAAGTGGAGCAAGTGTATTTAGATCAAATGGAAATCATCAATACACGTTATATGCTTCCAATTCAGGAGTGGTTGAAAGAAGCTGTAGCTGCAGTTGGTAAAGCGCGTGGAATGGATTATATCATGTATTACCAAGAAGAAGGTGGAACATTTTGGGTGAATCCCGGAAGAGGTGTAGATCTAACAAATGATGTAATTGCTGAAATGCGAAGACTTGAATTGGCAAACCCTGTCATTACGCCAGGTGAATAATACAAAGCAACGCTAAAAACAATAATATTGAAAAGGTCACCTATGCGTGACCTTTTTTTTTAATTTAGCATTCGTGGAAAGACCAATAGGCATATTCGATTCTGGAATTGGTGGGTTAACTGTCGCAAAGGCTATTTCAAAACATCTGCCGAACGAACGTTTTATATACTTCGGTGATACGGCACATCTTCCCTATGGCGACAAATCGAAAGACGCCATTTTGCGGTACGCTAAGAGTATTTCTAATTTCTTAATGGCCAACAATTGCAAATCAATAGTAATTGCGTGTAATACGGCCTCAGCTATCTCATACGAGTTTTTACGTGATAAATACAAAGGCGTGATTCCTGTCATCAATGTGATCGATCCGATTATTGAAGCTGTTGTTGCGGATGGCAGTCATCAAAAGATTGGATTAATCGCCACAAAAACAACAGTGAACTCAGGTGTTTATCACGAAAAAATGGCACGCCGCAATCCAACAATCAAGATGGAGGTTCTCGCTACGCCGCTCCTCGCTCCAATGATTGAGGAAGGATTTAGCAAGGACAAAATAAGTCATACTGTTATTGAAAATTATTTGAGTAATCCTATTTTTGAAGGAATTGACGCCTTAATTTTGGGTTGTACTCATTACGTTTTAATACGAGATGAGATCAATGAGTTTTTTAAAGGGAAAGTAAAACTTTATGATTCTACGGATATTGTCGCTCTAAAAATGAAAGAGATTTTTAAGAATGAAGATTTATTAAGTTCTAAAAAGGAAGGTGATAACCATTTTTATGTTTCTGATATCACCGCGAGTTTTCAAGAGTCTACCTCTCGGTTTTATGGAGGTAATATAAAACTAGAATTGCTAAAATTATAAGTTCTTAATACGTGTGAGGGAGATTGTTCTCCGTCATTTACATCAATCATCCAATGGACCAATAACGTGAAGAAAATCTATTACCAATTTACATTTGAGCAAGAAGGGTCTACTCTTTTACTTCTAAAGGATTTACTCTTAAATGGGGTGTTTCGGATCCTCATAAAAGAATTGCCAACGGAATTCACAACTTCCTTTTTGCATAATTTAGCTGGGTTGAAGAGTGAAGGTTTGGAGTTAATTTTATCTTATTCACCTGAACGGCTTGAGAAACTATCACCCTTTGGTGTTGTAGTGGATGACGATTATGACGTGATTGATCAACTTAGAAAAGATCATCCGCAACTGCTTCTTTGTATGGCTGCGAATTCAGTAGTCGCATGTAAAAATGGTGAACTAGCAGGGGTGAATGAATTGTTCGTCGATTTGCAAAAGTTTAGGACAAGCAGTCTGCAACCGAAAGGCTTAATTGGACAAGAGGCGGTTGAAAATTTCTATCCTGCCAAAGAAGGTTATGGTTGGGTTTTTCTTACGCTAAATACAGCTTTAGTTATCGACGGAATTCAATCCCTTCACCAAATGAAAGCGGTTTTTGCGGATACTGATTGTACGGCTATTCTATTGAGTGAGACTTTTGAGTCAACGCTTTCGCTTCAAGAAAAAATTCATGCTGTTAATACGATCCTCCTATAATTTGAAAGATGTTAAAAATCCTATTTACTTATCCAGAGACGTTGCCACACGAAACGTTACTCCTCAATAATTTGATGGAAGGCGATTGGGATTTCCTGCACATTCGTAAACCTGACTATTCAAGGGATGAAATGATTAATTTTTTGGAGTTAATCCCTAATCACCTAGATAAAGTAATTTTACATTCGCATTTTGATTTGTTGCAAGAGTTTGATGTGGCAGGGATTAATATTAATCGCAAGGCTTTGGCTCAAATTTCTTATGAAGATGAGTTAACCAGTGCATGTGATCAACGATTTTTATTGGTTAGAAATAGACAGTTATGGGTAAATGGCGAACGACCTAATTTGGTGACATATGGTGCACATAGTTTTAAAGAGATTCAAGAAGTTCCGTTTAAAACCGATTATGTTTTTCTCAGCCCAATTTTTGATAGTATTTCTAAAACAGGTTATGAATCGGCGTTTAATGATGCCGAAGTGTTGACCGCTTTTTTGGCTCAAACGAAAGAGAGGGTAATCGCCTTGGGTGGTGTAGATGCGAATCGAATTCCAATATGTAAAGCTCTAGGTTTTAAAGGATATGCCATGTTAGGTGATATTTGGAAAAAATACTTTTCACATGTCGAGACAATTCAATGAAGCAACAATGCTGTATGTAACAGGAGGTAGAATGCTTAACTCGGATTATCGGCTAAAAAGGCTATTTTAAGACCGAATAACGTATTGAATATTATATGAAATCAAATCATTCATGTTAAATTTTTATTTAAAATGAGCAACGGTAAATTAATACAACGTATTTTGAATCTTTTAACGGTGGCATTGCTTATTGTTTTAATCGGGAAAATATTTTTCGATTTACCCGTTTTTGATGTGATCGGAACGTTTCCTGCGGTTATCGCTTTAGGTGTGATTTATTTTACAAAAAATTGGGTGGAGGTTCATTTTAATATACCTGATCCCATTTTAATGAATCGTATCACAAAGATGTTGTATAATGTTGGTATGGCCTGTATTGTTTTGGCTGTGTTGTTTAAGATTATGCGCTGGCCTTATCAATACGTAATTATGCTCGCAGGTTCTGCGCTTATAATTATTTCGTTTGTGCTATCTCTCCTCCTTGATCCAAGTGAAGTTGAAAAGGATGATAATATTTTAGATGATATTGATTAATCAATGGCCACTTCAAATGTTCAATAAATCACGGATAGGCAAAGTGAGCGCGTATTAGTTTAATGTAATACGTGAGGTAATGACGCGTGTACCATCTCCAATGCGTATGAGATAAATTCCTTTGTCAAATGCTGAAAGATCGAGAGAAATAGACGAACTATTCATTTGTCCTTCGCAAATGACTTCTCCTAATAGCGTGTAAATTTTAAAATCTACTCCGACAAATTGTGATGGTAAATTAATCGATATTAATCCTGTTGAAGGATTTGGATAAATAGTAATAATAGCTTGCCGTGGATCGCTAATTCCGACAGAACTAATTGCAAAACAGTCGGAGGTATCAACACAAAAGTCTTTCGATATTATAACGGCATAATTACCATTTTCGAGTGCTACAAAACTCTGTGAAGTTGCGCCATCAATTGGTTCCCACGTATCACATTTCACCCATTGATAAGACGTTGAACCGCCTGTTGGCTCATTCGAGGTTAAGGTTGTTAATTCTTCAATTGTTACATTAATATCTATTGTCGTAACAACTTCAACAGTAGTGGTCACAATACTGTCACAGCCCGTTTCTGATGTGAAAATAGCTGTATAAACACCACTTTCTGTATATTCGGATTCACCAACGATTACTGTTTCTCCAGAGCAAATATTGAATGAATTTTCACTTGAATAATCGGGGTATACAAATAGATCTGTCGTGATGATGCTGTCACAACCTGAAATACCAGTTAAGGTGTCAATATAAAGTCCTGTTTCACTGTATGTCGATTCACCTATGACGTACGTTTCACCATAACAAATGGATAAAGTTGAGTCTCCTGAAAGGGATAAATAAACGGTCAAATTGGTGGTCACAATGCTGTCGCATGCATCACTATTTAGTAAGCTGTCAACATATACGCCAGATTCAGTGTACTCTGATAGACCAACCATAAAGGATTCACCAGCACATATTTCAATGGATTGCTCAGTTGATTCGGGTGAGCAGAGAAGTGAACTGAAAAAATAGGCTGCTCCAGCATCTTCAATCGAATCCAAGGCCATTTCATTAAAATCTTGTTGCCAAGCACCGACTAAAATTGTATGCTCTGAAATTGCAATTGCATTGCCAAACCAATCTTCTAAAACACGATCACTTGCTACTATTTTTTGAACCTCAGACCAGGTGTCATCTTCTGATTTCTCAAAGATATAGGCTGCTCCAGAATTATTTTCTTCATCCAAGCCATCCGCATCAAAATTATTTGACTCAGCACCGATTACCATATAATTTCCATCAATGGCAACGTCAATTCCGAAGTGATCACCAACGCCTCTATCACTGGCGTCAATTTTTTGCACCGTTGCCCAAGTCCCGTCTATTCCCTTTTGATAAATATAGGCCGAACCTGCATTGTGAAGAAAAGCGGCTTCAAATTCACTTTGATCTTCTGCTTTTGCACCAACGACGGCTACATTTGAGTCAATATCAACCGAATATCCATAACGGTCCCAGCCAGCGCGAATTGTAGCGCAAACTTTTTGATCATCTTCCCAAATGCCCCCTACGCGTTGAAAGATATATGCTGCGCCAGCTTGGTCTACACCTCCAAATCCATCCGGATCATAGTCTCCATTATGTGCGCCTACAATCATAAAATCACCAGAGATCGCGATTGAACAGCCAAACAAATCGCCATAATCAATGTCTTGATAATGCCAAATATTAATGGTTTCATCTCCACCTCCTGAATCGGCTTGACGGTCCCATGCAACAATTTTTTGTGACTCGGACCAAGTTCCGTCTATGCCTCGATCAAACGCGTATACGGATCCTGATTTAAAAATAAAATCACCGCCAACTTCATCATGTCCTTCGTGATGTGCTCCAACTATAATCGTTTCGCCAGAAATGTCAACTGTCCAACCAAATTCATCACTTGTGTCCCGATCGGACGCAACAATTTTTTGAACTTGAATCCAAACACCCACACCGTCGCGCTCAAAAATATAAGCCGAGCCCGCTTTGGATAGTGTATTTGAATCATCCGTATCTTCATCTTCTGCATAGGCACCAACAACTGCATAATTACCATTGATAGCGACTGACCAACCAAAACGATCATAATCATCTTGATCTGAACTTTGAATCTTCTGTACAAATGTCCAATCTTCAATACCCGTTTTCTCAAAAATGTAGGCAGATCCCATATTCGGGTCAAAGGCACCAAAATCATCTGCATAAGCGCCGACGATCGCGTAATTTCCAGAAATGTCAACCGCATATCCAAATCGATCTTCTGTTTCGCGATCAAATG
>JALQVX010000207.1 GCA_023263555.1 Crocinitomix sp. | reverse complement strand
AAAGGATATGGAAGTGGAAGGCATTAATTTAGATGTAAACGCACTGGCCGTCTTTTCGAAAGAATTAGAGACTGATTTAGATCGGTTAGAACGCGAGATAAAAGAGTTGGCGGGAGTGGAAGACTTTAATTTAGATTCTCCTAAACAATTAGGAGAAGTGCTTTTTGATGTGATGCAAATTGACCCCAAGGCTAAAAAGACGAAGACCGGTCAATATAAAACAGGAGAAGAAGTTTTATCAAAATTAGAGCATGAACATGAAATCATTCCCTTGATTCTTAATTATCGCTCACTCAAAAAACTGAAAAGTACCTATGCGGATACCTTACCACAATTGGTAAATGAAGAAACGCATAGAATTCATACGAGTTATATGCAAACTGTGGCTGCAACCGGCCGATTGAGTTCAAATAATCCGAACTTGCAAAATATTCCTATTCGAACAGAAAAAGGACGAGAAATTCGGAAAGCTTTTATTACGAGAGATGAAAATCACACCTTATTAGCTGCCGATTATTCGCAAATTGAGTTAAGAATTATTGCCGCTTTGAGTGGAGATGAGAATATGATCGCCGCTTTTAAGGATCATTTAGATATTCACGTGGCCACCGCCGCTAAGGTATTTCACGTGGAGAAATTAGAGGATGTAACACGCGAACAAAGAAGTGCTGCAAAGGCGGTCAACTTCGGAATAATTTATGGTCAATCCGCATTCACATTGGCACAAAACCTAGGCATATCTAGAAAAGAAGCAAAAGAACTGATCGATAATTATTTCCTTCAATATTCACGCATGAAGGCCTTTATGAGTAATCAAGTAGAATTTGCGCGTGACCATGGCTACGTGGAAACGATTATGAAACGACGTCGCTACCTCAACGATATACAATCCGCGAATGCGATCGTAAGAGCCTTTGCTGAGCGTAATGCTGTCAATGCACCTATTCAAGGTTCGGCAGCAGATGTGATTAAAATTGCCATGATCAATATTCACCGTGAAATGGAGAAAGATGGACTCCAATCGAAAATGTTACTTCAAGTACATGATGAATTGGTTTTTGATGTTTTGCTTTCTGAAAAAGAGCATATGGAGTCACTCGTGAAACGTGAAATGGAAGCCGCAGTTCAATTAGCTGTTCCGCTTGATATCGACTATAAATTTGCTGATAACTGGTTGGCTGCTCACTAAACGCGTCGCCTTAAAAACGGGTTAATAATATCGTCACATAGAAAAAGAGTAAGTATTTTCTATAATGTTCGACTTACATCTTGTTTCATACGGTCGATCCATCCTTTTGCTTTTTCTACATTCGTGAAGAGTTTTACAGGATAGCGATCACGTTTTTGTTTAAGAATATGCCGTGCAACGATTCGTTGTCCGAGTGAATGGACTACTATTGCCTCTGCTTTGATCCAACCGCTTCCTGTCTCATAAGTACACGCTTCTCTTGCCTCTTTGTCAGGAATCGTTTTGTCTCCAATATCAATGATACTGTATACGCCTTTATATTTTGCTAAGCGAATGGAAGCGATTTTCAATTCCTTAAAATCACGTAACGTAAAATCACAATTCTTCCGCACATTTATCAAAAGGATATTGTCATCTAATATGGTAACAGTAGATTTTTCGTTATCACTCATCTTAAATTGAATTGCTGTGTCCTGTTTTAAGCTAAACCCTATTCTTTTAAGATTATAGCACAAAATAACAACACGTGAAAATCATTTCACCTAACACCTTCATTATTAATAATCTTAATTGACTGTCGCCAATTATTCTCGGTTAATCGTATCGTTAAACGGTTATTCGTGGTAATCCATAAACGACATGTTGTCTACGAAATTAATAAATCGATCGACAAAATCTATATTTTTACACATGAATTCAAGTTTTACACTATACTTTATCGACAACTCTTTGATTCTCAAATCGATCAGATTGCAATAATTTCACCCATTTTGTGGCCTGATCTAGGCTAGTGAAGATGCGAGTGGGAATATTTGATTTTTGGTTCTTGACTGTGTGTTTAGCAATAATAAATTGGCCTAAATCATGGACGACAACGGCTTTGGCTAGAATTAAATCGCTTGTAATTTGAGATGCACATAATTCCCGCGCTTCTTTTGTTGGATAACTGTAGGCACCATAATTAATAATATTAAAACGAACCTTATCCTTAGCGAGTTTATGTGCAATATTATTAAACTAGTACATATGTTCAACACCGATTTCTGTTCCTTCTTCAATATCGACAAGTAGAATGTTCGATTCTAACCACCCTATTTTGCCAATTCCACACTCGGTCATCTTCATCGCTAATTTTTTTGCAAAGTTACACTATAAATTACCAATTATCAAGTAATATAGATATGCATGCATAATAAATCGATAAAAGACAATAGATTTTAAATTTCGTAATAAACTGTTAGCAAGATGATTTACCAACATCTAGTCTATTTACCCTAAAGTGAGACTCAAAAATAGCATTACACCTAAGGCAAGACCGTGTGGTGCATAAATTCCACTAAATTATAATGTATAGTTCATGATCTTTTTGAAAAGAGGTTTACCTACATCTGTCAAGTAAGGAAAAATAGATTGCATTAAAACTTCAGTGAACGTGCGGGTATGCTTTAGCATAAATTCTTCATTCTTATTGTCGACTGACAAAAGCCAATAATCACTGACCAATTGAAAACGAGTAATAAGGTGATCAAATTCCATTGGCAATTCCCCTTTTCTAAGCCAACCTTTAGCGATATAATAATCAAATATGGCCTTTAAAACTTCGATACGAGTTTGAACTAGTTCGGCATAATCTTTCTTAATATTTTCATTACTCCTTGTCACATGACTGAAGTCAATAATGAAAAAACGATTATCGAAAAGTACTTTATTGATAGCTTTTTGCATATCAAACAAGTCCTGAAATGTTGCTTCCGAAACAATTACACCGTTCAAAATGGAGCGAAGCTCGTTTGATAATTCTTCATACAACGCCGTTACGATCTCCTCTCTTTTATTAAAATGATAGGTGAGATTACCTGGACTGATGGCAATGTGATTCGAAATTGAACGTTGAGAAACATTTGCTACACCGTGCTGATTAAACAAGAGTCTAGCTGCCCGAAGAATGCGTTGTTTGGTTCCTTTCATGCTTCAAAAATAGCTAAAATTTTAGTACATAGCTACTAATAAATACAAATAAAAGAAGGTTAATTTAATCTATTCGGTCCTAATCCTCAAATTTGTATCCTACACCTTTGACCGTGACAATATGGGTTTCACCAATCTTTTCCCGTAACTTTCTGATGTGCACGTCAATCGTTCGATCACCAACAATTACATCCGTTCCCCACACATTATTCATAATAGCATCACGGTGAAAGACCTTGCCTGGTTTAGACATCAATAGCGCTAATAATTCAAATTCTTTGCGTGGTAAAAACATCTCTTCTCCACCTTTTGAAATCAAATAACGTTCGCGATCGATACGAATTGAATTTTCGTTAATTTCTTCATTTTGCCTTTCTCCACTATGGATATCAGCACTCTTTCTTCTCAGAATTGCTGCAATTCTACTCGTTAAAAGTTTGGGCTTAATCGGCTTGGTTATGTAATCATCAGCACCAGCATCAAATCCTGCGATTTGTGAGTAATCTTCTCCTCTTGCAGTCAAAAAACAAATCATTGTGCCAGCCAATTCAGGAATTTCTTTTAATCGCTCGCACGTCTCAATTCCATCCATTCCGGGCATCATCACATCCAATAAGATTAAATCTGGGATATTTTGTTTCGCTAGATTGATGCCTTCGGAACCATTGTCGGCAACCGTCACGATAAATCCTTCCTTTTCTAAATTGTATTTAATGAGAACGCGAATGTCTTGCTCATCATCAATTACCAGTACTGAATTACTCATCTATTGTATATTTTGCAACAAAATTAGCGATTAATCGATTTACCCTACATCACTCATAAATAGATAACATTAAGATAACACGAGCTAACCTTACGCGATACAAAGGGCAAGATACTCTAATTATTAAAACCATCCAAAAGATAGCACTAAATGAACGAACTTCAATATTGCAGTTTAAACCAAAAAAACAGTCTTCTCGCACTCCCTATTCAGTAGGATTGTATTTAAAAATGCACATCAAATTGCAATCGCCAAAAGAGAAGGTCATTTTTACCCTTATTAACAGTTGTATTTCCATCAAAACCAGTTTGACGATAGCTAATATCTGTTTGTACTTTTAATTTATGGTTCACAATATATTTGGATAAGGCAAGCGTATATTCACGCTCATTTGCCAATGTGCGATATGGATTGATTTGCGTAAAACGACCGCATACTTCGACGTTGTTTTTGAACATCCATCCAGCCTGAATATTAAACCCTGTTCCAATAAAATAGGTTCCGATTTGTATGGAGTCATTAACATTGTCGTAAACTTCTGCAACACCATCTGGAGTTGTTTTATTCGCATATTCTGCCATCAAGGACAAACCTTTATAATTAAACATTACATCTGCAAAAAATGTATTGAGTGTTTTGCCTGCATATGAACCGTCAAGATTATAGATGAAACTTCCATTTTGTCCTCGCGCACGTGGCGCGTCATTATTGATATCATAGGTCAACCCTATTGATAATTTAGGTGTTGATTCGCGCTTAATTGCTGCACCAACATAATCTCCATTTGAAGTAAACTCACCAAAAGGCAATGCTTCTACTCGAAACGTATAATCGTACCCTCCAATGTTATTTCCTGACATATTACGTCCCTCTCCTTGAGAAAAAGAAGCAATTTCTCGCACTATAAATTGTTGTCCAATCTTAAAATGATGAGATAATTGAACACCAATATCACGGTCAATATTATAGCGGGAATTTAATAAAGACCGGTCAACCAATTGCAAATTTGCCGAAGAAATCACTCGCTCTCGATTACCCGGTAATTTAGCTTGACCAGCTTTTAATGAAAAATTCTTGTAAAAATTCCAATCTAGATAAGCATCTAGAATATAACGAGGAGCAAAACCATGCTCTTTATCATTGCCTCCACTCATGTCTGATTGTGTTAAACCAAACTCCATTTTATACTGAAGACGCGGTGTTAATATAAACCCATCAAACTTTAAGCGCGACCGTCTTAAAGTAAAACTGCTTGAAAAATCTCCCACATTTCTATAATTATCATCCTGAACGTTCCATGAACCAAGCATAAGAGTCTGAAAACGGATTCCAAAACGCATGGTAAAAGAACTATCTTTACCAACATAATTGAATCCTGATCCAAATGATTTCGGAATGTACTGAGCATCCGCACTAACTGAGAATAATAGAGAAAGTACGAATAAACCTATACCTTTTAACATATGCCAATTTTTTTTTTCGTTTTTCTATCTTAAAAAAGATGGACAAAGGTTATATTTAATTAACAAATAGTTGATATAGGAAACATATAGTTAACATTTTGATAACATACATCAATCTCTACACAAATCAATAAAAGGCCTGATTTTAGAGGAGTTTAAAGACAAATAAAAACAAATAACATAGAACTTGGATCTAGAAAATTATTAGCCTCGTGCAGTTTCTTAACATAAACTTAACATTAAATGCAAATTAAACTCCGTGAATGATCTACTTTTGCAGAAACTTTAGATAATAGTTAATAGGATGAATAGATTTATTTTAACTCTCGGCATGTTACTCACTTTGTTCCATTTTGGATATAGTGCGTCTCAAGATTCGATCAATGTAGCCAGCCAGGAATCACTCGGTGATATCCCTTCTGTATCGATTCAGGTAAATGGATTTAAGTACTCTTTTAAAAATGATCTTGAAGAATTGACACTAAAACCTCAAAAAACCGGCGTTCTAAAGGTTTCTTGGGATTCATTTAATACATCAGATGCATTTATTGGTTTTAGATATAGACCATTGAATAGTGCTGAATGGACAACTGTCTCAGATGCAAATGAAGATAGTTCTTCCATAACAATAGATGGGATTAATGAAAATATCATATTCGAATATCAATTCGGAAGTGGAACCACAGCTAATGGATTGATGTTTTCATCTGAAACGAAACATTTCACCTCATTTTCTGAGACTTTATTTAAAAACAACAGCGCCAAAGGGAAAGAAGAAGCAGTTGACTTTACAT
This sequence comes from Crocinitomix sp., assembly GCA_023263555.1. Lineage (GTDB taxonomy): Bacteria > Bacteroidota > Bacteroidia > Flavobacteriales_D > Crocinitomicaceae > Crocinitomix. Next base: position 40,388 of record JALQVX010000207.1, on the reverse strand, counting down.
GGGCAATTGAATATTCAAAATTAACGGAAATCCTCTCTGTTTACCCAAATGCTCATTATGTAATTAAGTACAATACTAAGATTGGTAAGGCGCAAAACAAAGATGACGAAACCAAGTCTCCATGGAAAAAAATAGAAGATATTTCAGTAGATAAAGTAAAAGAAAAACAAGATGACCTTATCGGCGGTGAAAGTTATGTATACAAAATTGGTTTGGTTACTGGGGACATTACAACATGGTCAAAAGAAGGGAAGTTTACAGTTGAACGTACTTGGGGCATATTTAAGTTGTTGATACTAATTGGGTCACTTGGCCTTTTCATTTTCGGAATGAAAATCATGAGTGAAGGTTTGCAAAAAGCTGCAGGATCTCGCTTGCGAAATATGCTTGGTTCGATTACGTCAAACAGGGTATCTGGTGTTTTAACTGGTTTTGGAATTACTTCAATCGTACAATCTTCATCCGTCACCACAGTAATGACGGTAAGTTTTGTAAATGCTGGATTGATGACACTTCGTCAATCTGCAGGGGTAATGATGGGGGCCAATATTGGAACAACCATAACGGCTTGGTTGATTCTACTCTTTGGTTTTAAAGTAAGTTTAGACGATTATGCGCTCATTTTTATTGCAATTGGAGCGCCGTTATTGTTCTTCAGTAAAGGAAAGGCAAAATCGTGGGCAAGTGTCATTATCGGTTTTTCACTCCTTTTTATGGGACTTGGTTTCTTAAAAGACGCTGTACCGACTTTAGGACCTGAATCTGCATTGGTGCAATTCTTCGTTGACTTTAGAGATGTATGGTACGGACCAATTATGTTTGTTGCCTTGGGAACTTTAGTGACAATCGTTATTCAATCATCTTCTGCTGCCATGGCCTTAACCATGACATTAGTAGGTGGTGGTGTTATTCCTTTAGAAGTTGCTGCTGCAATGATCTTAGGAGAAAATATTGGAACTACCATTACAGCTGAATTAGCTTCACTTGTTGGAAATGTACACGCAAAAAGATCAGCTAGAATTCACTCCCTATTCAATATAATAGGTGTAACATGGGCAATTATTGTTTACCGTTACATGTTGATTGCGATCGATACTTATTTTGTTGAAGGAAATGCATTCGCTGATGGTGCTGCAGCTAACGAAGCCCTCGCTTACTTTCACACTCTCTTCAATTTATTAAATGTCCTCTTATTACTTGCCTTTGTTCCATGGTTGGTTCGTATGGCTGAAAAAACGGTTAAATCAAAAGGTGCTGCTGACGAAGAATTCCATTTGGATTATATTGGTTCTGGTATCATGGGAACGCCAGACTTATCGATTTTTGAAGCGAAGAAAGAGGTGGCTAAATTTGGTGAATTAACCAGTCGTATGTCTGGCTTCGCACAGGAGTTATTGACCGAACAAAATAAAAAGGTGAAGTCAAAACTTCACGAAAAAATGGCGAAGTACGAAGAAATCACGGATAGAGTTGAGATCGAAGTAGCGACCTATTTAGCAAAAGTATCGGAAGGTGAAATGTCTGAAGAAACTGCCGAGCACGTTCGTTCAATGAACAGTATCGTCAATGATTTAGAGCGTATTGGTGATATCTTCTACCAAATTTCAAAAGCTATTGAGCGCAAGGATGAACATAAAATTTGGTTTATTCCTGAACAACGCGATAGTTTATTAGAGATGTTTGCCTTAGTAGATAAAGCATTTGTAATTATGACTGATAATTTAAATGCAGATTGGGCTGGTGTTTCTCTTGAAAAAGCGAATGCAGCAGAGCATGCGATTAACAAAAAACGTGATCAAATGCGTGATGAGCATTTAGAAAATTTAGGAAGTTCAGAATTTAATATGGAGAGCGGAATGATTTTCAATAACTTATTCTCAAGTTGCGAAAAAGTGGGTGATCACATCATCAATGTTTCTGAAGCGATTAAAGGAAAAATCTAATCGTAAACTTATAAAAAACTAAAACCCCGTCTCGAAAATTTTCGAGACGGGGTTTTTTATACACTTATTTCTTCTTATTATCTCCTTGCTAGCAGCATGATGCCGTTTCACTACCGTCAGCAGAACTGAAAGGCATTGCTCCTCCACATCCTTCAAAAATTCCGTAATGCGTTTCCCAAGTGCCATAAAAATCGAAATGGCGATTGAGCCGTGTATCGAACAACATCTTATAGGTGTTTCCGCATACAGTCATCATCTTTCCTTTAGGAAAATGATGGTGATCATCCAAATCGTAGGCGTGCTCCCCCCCTTGTATTGTGCCTTTATACGCAACCGCTTGTCCGTAATCTTCGCAATCCGCCTCTAAACTTTCAATTTTAAATAAGCGATAGGTCACTGAATAGAATTTGATTAATCCGAGCTTTTCTTCGAGAATCTTATTGTCAACTGTTACAGGCTTATTTTCTACTGCCCTAGGATCAGTAAAACCAGCTCGCTTGGCATACGTTAAAAAATCATTCCAATACAACGCCCCGCTCAAACATTCACCCCAAAGTACAGGATCATTTTGTAAATCCATTGGCACTCGACGATCACTGTAGACATCTGAAAAATAGAATTCGCCTCCTGGTTTCAAGAGGTTATAGGCGTCATTAAGCACCTTTTGTTTGTCTCCTGCCAAATTCAACACACAATTAGAAATGATAATATCAAATGAAGCTGGCTCAAACCCAAGGGTATCCAACTCCTCAATATTCCCTTTCACAAACGAAACATTTGATGCTTTATAGCCAAATTTTTCTTGATGATAATCGATATACTGGTTCGCAACGGCCAATTGTTCGTCTGTCATATCAACCCCCACAACAGCTCCGTTTTCACCGACCAATTTGCCCGCAATATAACAATCGCGACCGCTACCAGAACCTAAGTCAAGAATGCGCAGCCCTTCTACCTCCAATGGAATGGTCAAACCACAACCATAGTATTTCGCTTGTACTTCGTCATGAACGAGTTTTAATGCCTCCAAAATATAAGTTGGCGGTGCCGTTAAGGTGCAACACGCATTTGTCTTTAAATCTTCAGATTTTTGCAATTCTTTTCCGTAATAATCCTGAACATTTTCATGTAACTTACTCATAATGACTTTTAATAAAAGGTGTGATGTTTACAGTTCGAGGTTAAAATGCTTCAAAGCACGCTGAACGTCTAAATCATCCTCAAGGTATACAGCGTAATAACCGTTGTCCTCCCATACATGCCTTGCCAATTCAGCCTTCATTCTATTTTTAATAACAGAGCGAGATGTGATAATGTCCAACGGTCGTTTTTCAACACCTAGTGTGACAGCATAATTCACAAAGTCTTCAAACATAACTGTAGAAATTGTAAAACCCTGCAAGAACGTTTCAAAATCATTCAACTTCACACGATTCTTGTCTAAATAGCTGATCGCCCAATGATTAAAGACATTCATATAATACAATTCTGACAAATAATAAGAAGCACCTGCCGTATCGTTGGGAATGAATGTGTCGGGATAGATTCCACCACCACCGTAGACAATTCGTCCACCCGGTGTTGTAAATTTCAATGATTCATCCATTTTTAAACTGTCTTCATTCATCAGTTCACCACTTTCAAAACGATTGTAGTAATCATTTTCATAATCGACGCCTTCGCCATAAGGTTTCTGAATGCATCTTCCCGTGGGCGTATAGTACCGCGAAATCGTCAAACGCAAAGCACTACCATCTGTAAGTTCTTGCTGATCTTGCACCAATCCCTTACCAAATGAACGACGTCCCATGATATAACCCCTATCGTTGTCTTGAATGGCTCCAGCAACAATTTCACTCGCAGATGCCGACATTGAATTAATGAGAATTACAACCTCCGTTTCTTCTAAAATACCCCTTGACGTTGAATAATAAGGATCCTTAGGTTGATTGCGTCCTTCGGTATAAACGATTAATTTTCCTGAAGGTAAAAACTGGTCAACGATATCCGTAGCAGCACTCATATAACCGCCCCCGTTATTTCTCAAATCGAAAATCAATTTCTTCATTCCCTGACCTTTCAATTTAGCGGCAGCTTGCTCAAATTCTTGCCCAGCTGGCATAGTAAAACTATTTAATTTAATAAAACCTATTTCGGGCGTCAACATAATCGCTGCATCAATGCTCGAAACACCAATTGAGCCTCTTACAATATTGATGTCTTTTATTTCGCCTTGACGATAAATTTTAACCTTTACCGTAGAACCTTCTTTCCCTTTTAAGAGGGTCATAACTTTTTCGTTGGTAATCTCATTCCCCGCAATATCCTCTCCGTCCACCTCAATCAATCGATCGCCTGGCAGCATACCTGCTTTCATAGAAGGTGATCCGGGAAGCACATGCGTTGCGACTAAACTATCATTGTGAATTAAAAAGCGAATCCCGACTCCTCCAAAATGGCCCTCCAACTGTTCGTTCACGCGCTCCAAGTCTTTTGCAGGGATATACTGACTATGCGGATCCAATTTCTCAATCATTCCTTGAATAGAACTTTCGATCAATAGGTCGTTATCCACTGAATCGACATAGCGCTCATCAATCATTTGAAGAATAGTTTGGAATTTATTCGACGTTTCAACGATTTCCGTTGATCCCCCCGAAGTAGGAATGAATAAGGTACCTAACCAAACGCCAAGCGCCAACGTCACACCCATTAAAACCGGAATCAGATAGACGTAATTGGGCTTCGTCTCGATCGTGACATGCTCCATTTTTAGCTCTTCGTTCATAATTCTTCAATATGTTTAATTTCAATCCCAAAATCTTTTAAAAAATCGATCCCAGCTGTATCCTTGTATTCATTTTGATAAACCACTCTTTTTATTCCTGCCTGAATAATGAGTTTACTGCACTCCTTGCAAGGAGAAAGTGTAATATACAATGTTCCATCCTCCGCATTTTGAGTTGACCGCACAACTTTCAATAAGGCATTGGCCTCAGCATGTAAAACATACCAATGCGTATTTCCATCTTCATCTTCGCACGCATTTGTAAAGCCAGAAGGAGTTCCGTTATAACCGTCCGAAATGATGGTATTGTTTTTGACGATTAAAGCACCAACTTGCTTACGTTTACAGTGCGATAACTTTGCCCATTCCTTTGCCATGCGCAAATAGGCTTTGTCGTATTTTTCTTGTTTTTTACTCACAATTTCTTTTCTAACGTGTAAAGATACAAACGTAATACGTTGAAATTACTAAAAAAGCTTAATTTTTGGCGATTGTTTGGGTTAGCCGATACCGCTTTTAGAAAGGTATAAAAAAGTGCTCTTATTTTCCTAAACCATATTTTAGAATGCACCAAATGGCTCTGAAACCATCTTTCCAACCTATTTTTTTTCCTTGCTCCTCCGTACGTGCATTATAGGTAATAGGCACTTCAGCCCATTTAAATGATCTGTTTTTTGCTAATTTCGCTGTAATTTCAGGCTCAAACCCAAAACGATTCTCTATTAAGTTTAGTCCTTTGAATGCATCCGTTGGCACAAGTTTATAGCACGTTTCCATATCGGTAATACGAATGCGAAAAACAAAATTAGATAAACGTGTTAAAAACGCATTTGCCATATTACTCATCCACGATCCCCCTTTTACTTTTTCGCCCAAAAATCGAGATCCATAAACGATATCCGCTCCATTTACAAGGACCTCATCTAACAATAAATTAATTTCAGTTGGCTCTAGCTCCAAATCCGCATCCTGAATGATTGTATAATCTCCAGTTGCACACTTTATACCCGAATGAATAGCTCCTCCTTTTCCTTTATTGACCGGATGCTCAATCAACACAATTTCGTTCGGCTCAATTAAACTAATCGCTTTTTTGATTTCTTGTGCTGTTAAGTCAGTTGAACAATCATTGATTACAATAATCTCCTTTTCTATTCCTGCGCGCAATTCGAGCCGACTAATTAAAACGATTACTTCAGCTATCGTTTGGGCTTCATTATAGACAGGAATAAGTATGGATAATTTTTGCATGGATTCAAAGATAATCGATTTAAGATAATGCGGTTATAGATTCACTCAATATCCTAAAGGCGGATCGAAAATATTGGCTAATTTTGTCCAAAACAAAGAAACTGAAAAAAGGAACAGTCATAAAGTCAACAGGTAGTTGGTATAAAGTAATTGACAAGGAAGGCAATCCATGGGAGTGCAGAATTAGAGGTAAATTGCGTTTAGACGGAATCAAATCAACCAACCCTATTGCTGTTGGAGACGAAATTGAATTTGACGAAGAAGAAGACGAAGAAGGTTCGATTGGCGTGATTCGAAAAATCTTACCGCGTAAAAATTACATTATTCGCAAATCAATTAACTTAAGCAAACGCACGCATATCCTTGCAGCAAATATAGATCGTGTTTACCTCATTGTAACTCTTGCATCTCCGCAAACACAAACCGGTTTTATTGATCGTTTTTTGGTTACTGCTGAGGCTTATCACATTCCTGTGACCTTGCTATTTAATAAAATAGATCTTTATACCCAGACCGAACTTGAAGAAATGAAAGCACTTGTACAGGTTTACGAAGCCGCTGGGTATTTATGTCAAACCATATCAGCAATTAATGAAGATTCTGTTGCCTTTTTGAAAAATGAAATTAAGGATAAAAAGGTAATGTTTGGTGGACATAGTGGTGTTGGAAAATCAACCCTTGTTAATTCATTGGATCATGATTTAGAGTTGCGAACGGGGCTTATTTCTAAGAGCCATGCTTCAGGATTGCACACAACAACCTTCGCCGAGATGTTTGAGTTAAGTTCAGGTGGGTTTATCATTGATACGCCAGGCATAAGAGCTTTCGGGTTAATCGATTTCGACAAGAAAGAACTGTCTCACTATTTTCCTGAAATGCGAGAACTTTTACCCGATTGCAAATTTCACAATTGCCAACATTTAAACGAGCCAAAATGCGCTGTAAAACAAGCTTTTTTAGATGATGAATTGGCTGAAAGTCGCTACCTCAATTATGTAAAAATGTTAGAGGAAGATGAAAATGAAACCTTTCGAAAAGATCAATATAAATAAGAATGCGGGTCGTTTTACAACGTGTTACTCAAGCGGCGGTTAAAGTTGAAGAAAAAATTGTCGGAGAAATAAAAGCAGGATTGCTCATCTTAGTCGGCATTGAAGAACAAGATCAAGACGAGGATGTCGAATGGCTCTGTCAGAAAATTATCACTCTTCGCATTTTTGCAGATGATCAGGGAGTTATGAATCGATCTATTCAAGAGACGGAAGGAGAAATACTCGTCATAAGCCAGTTTACCTTGCATGCGAAAACAAAAAAAGGCAATCGTCCTTCCTATATCAAAGCCGCACGACCAGAAATCGCGATTCCACTTTATGAAAAATTTAAAGCAGATTTGAGCATACGACTAGGCCAACCTATTGAAGCAGGTATTTTCGGAGCAGCTATGCAGGTTAGCCTTGTAAATGATGGACCGGTTACGCTCATTATTGATTCGAAGGTAAAAGAGTAGAATTGATTTGAACAAATGCTTACCTTTATCTCGATTTGAAAAAGTATTTAATCATACGCTTTAGCTCCATAGGAGATATGGTTTTAACCAGTCCTATTATTCGTTGCTTAAAAAAAGAATATCCAGATGCGATTATTCACTATGCCACTAAAAAGGCCTACGAAAATATCGTTACAACCAATCCTGCCATTGATAAAGTATATACAATTGAGAAAGAAATTGACGAAATTACGGAACAATTAAAAGCGGAGAATTACGATTTTATCATTGACTTGCATCATAATTTACGCACAATGCGACTGAAACGTCGTTTAAAAGTTCCATCAGCTGCTTTTCCGAAGGAAAATCTAAATAAATTACTCTTAACTCAACTGAAGATTAATCGTATGCCTGACGTGCATATTGTGGATCGCTATTTCAAAGCGGTAGAACCTTTAAATGTTAAAAATGATGGAGAGGGATTAGATTTTTTCATTCCTCCATCTGATGAAGTTGACCTACCCTCCATGGGAATTAGCGGTCCCTTTATCGCTATCGCCATTGGTGCACAATTCGCAACCAAACGATTACCTGTAGCACAACTGAAATCACTCATTTCAAAAATAAATTTACCGACCCTTCTTTTAGGTGGTCCGAGTGATCAAGATGAAGCGGCAGAACTTGTAAATACCTTTCCGCAACTAGTCGATTTTACCGGGAAAATTAACCTCAATCAATCCGCGTCCATTCTAAAACAGGCATCAAAAGTAGTCACTCATGATACGGGTTTAATGCATATAGCAAGTGCTTTTCAAGTGCCGATTGTTTCAATTTGGGGAAATACCGTTCCTGCATTTGGCATGTATCCGTACATGCCAAAAAATCAATCACTCATAAAAATTCATGAAGTAGAATTGAAATGTCGCCCTTGCTCAAAAATTGGTTATCAAGCGTGTCCTAAAAAACATTTTCATTGCATGACCTTGCAAGATATTGATGCGATTGCAAAGGATGTTAATGAATAAATAAGGCTTTCAACTCAGTTGCGTCGTCGGGTTTCATTCTACCCGCAATAACCAAACTTAATTGTCTTCTTCTCAAAGCAGCATTGTAACGTTTTTGTTCCTCTTCATCCTGCGGTTCAATTTCCGGAACAGCAACAGTATGACCGTTTTCATCAATGGCAACAAATGTCAAAATCGCTTGATTACTCGAAGAGAGTTCACGCGTAGTTCGATCTTCAACAAAAACGTCAATAATCACTTCCATAGAAGTATTAAATGCGCGAGAAACCTTGGCGCTCAATGTAACAATTGCGCCAAGATCAATTGCTTTGTCGAAAGATACGTTATTGATTGAAGCTGTAACGGCTACTTGACCTGAATGGCGGTGAGCAGCAACTGCACCAATTTCATCTATCCATGCCAGTAAAGACCCTCCAAAGAGCTTACCAAGCGTGTTGGTATCATTTGGGAGAACAACTTTTGTTGAAGTCGAGATGGATTCACTTGGGAATTTACTTTTCATAGTACAAAAATAAGATTAATTCGGACCAAAAAACAAAGCCTTGCCTGTTGTGGTATGAATCACAAACAGACAAGGCCATACCTTTAAGATCAATTTTACTTATTGAAATCTAATCTTTCTTCTATTATCTTGAAGATCCGCTTTTTCGCGTAGAGCTTGAATCACACGATTATCTGTACTCGACACACGTTTCAACGTCATTGGCTGAGCAATGTTTGTTAAATCGGTTGTTTCATTCGCCGGAATATCATTATCCAGAATGAATACATAGACACCTTCTACACCTTTGATTGGAACAGTCATTGAACCGACTGGAATTTCACGGAACAATGCACCAATAACAGCTGGTTCAGGTTGCCCTCCGTTATAGATAGATTTACTATCAAACGTTAATTCAGCCGAACCAATTCCACCATTTGAAACAACTTTACCAACGTCTTCAAGACTGTTTTTACCCGCCATTTTTGCCAAATATACATCAGCTTGTTTTTCTTTTAACGCTGGACCTCTCATTACTTCCTTAATGTCCTCAAATTCAGGAACGCCTTCACCAATTATGTTTGTGATATAAGCAACAACATATTTATCACCGTCCAACATTGGATCAGATACATCTCCAACATTAGCATTTAAATTAAATGCAAAACGCAACATTTTATCCGAATCCTTCATTCCTAGCACATAATCATTCGAAAGGAAAATACGTGTCGATTGGACAGTCATATTACTATCATTTGCGACACGACTGAAAGCTGAATCACCTTCTAAATTGGAAACCTCATAGTTAAACTCAAATGCTCTTCCTTCCACTTCTCTAATTGACTCTTCAGAAGCTTTAATTGCTCTAGTTACAATCGCCAAAACTGGAACTTTACGTTCAGCTTGACCAAGTACTTCAACAATGTGGTAACCAAAAGACGTTTTAACCAATTGCAATTGACCAATCGCACCGTTGAAAGATGCGTCATTGAATTCAGGCACCATCATTCCTTCAGGAAACCACTTGTACTCTCCTCCATTTTCACTTGACCCTGGATCTTCACTCACTTGAGGTACTAATTGGGCAAAATTATCATTTGCCTTAATCACTCGAATTAAACTATCCGCAATCGCTTTCGCTTGTTCTTCCGTACGTGTTGCACCCGTGCTGATCAAAATATGTCTTACCCACGCTTGTTTTTCAGTTGGTAAATCAATGACACGACAAATAGCTACTTCATCCTTACCTGCTTGACTGTTAAAAGCCATGTATGGCCCTAATACATCACCTACATTTGAAGCTTGAATTTCGTCATCCATAAATTTAGGATAACTTCCACCTTGCGGAGAAAACGCAATACGATCACCATTGCTATATCTAAATTTCGTTGAATCCGATAAAAATTTAGAATCACTATTTTGATAAACGTATCCTAATACATTCTGAGCTTGTGCAAAAGACGTCTTTTGTTCACCCATTTCTGTTTTAATGACCTCTATATCCGCTTGAGTTGGTGCTACATTAAAATAAACCATCTCAATATCTCTCGCTTCTTCTTGCTCGTATTCAGCATCATTTTTGTGCTCATCATAATACGCTTTCAATTCCTCATCAGATAACGTTACCTCAGCAGAATCGATATCAACATAACGTTGTAAAACAAAACGTACTTGTTTTTTATCGTAATTAGCAACATATTGATTTTGTGCTTCCAATTTGTTTACAAATAATCCCTTCTTGATTAATGCAACATATTTATCCGCTTTACGCGCATTTTCTAATTCAAGCTCAAAATCTTTCCATTGCGATCTTGCCTCTAACCATCTTTCACGCTCTTCAGCAGTTGCCCCTTCAGGCTCTATTTCCAAACGTGTAATAAAGTTTCTTACCGAATCTTTAGAGAAAATACCATTCGTTCCTGTAAAAATTGGAATTTGAAGAACCCAAGGGTGAAGGTGATCACCATGAATCATATCATTTAACTCTGCTTTAGTACAAACAATTCCTAATCGCTCAAACTCACTGTTTAAAAGTGAACGACGAATTAACTCATTGAACGCATTATCTTCAGCAACACGAAGCGCTGCATTATCCCATTCTTTTTGTTGGTAAGCGTATTCGTTTTTAGAGCGATTCACGTAATTTTCACGCAATTCTTCATATTCTTGCTCATCAATTGGATCTCCATCCAATGTTGCGGTTGGCAGTCGCTCAACTTCTCCACCATTTCCTCTTAGATCGGTGAAGATAAAAGCAAGCATTGCAAGCCCTACTACGAGTAGTAAAAGCAATGAATTTTTTTGTATTTTTCCTATTACAGCCATTTCTGTCTCAGTGTTTATTTTTAGAATCTGCGAATATAGTCCTATTCCTTGAAAAAATAAAGATGATGACGTATATTTTTTACGAATAATTTGATTGCTTTCAAAAAGTTATTGAGAATTTCAATTTTCGGTTCAATATTTTGTAGATTTGACGCAAATTTTATTGCTTCAACTTCAAAACCATAATCAAAGGTATTACTTGAAGAAGTTGAAAAACGGACACTGACTTAAATTTCCAATCGCTCGGTATCAAGGATTTTGATGACAGTTGAAAAACAAATGAAAGAATAAATGAAAACATTACAGTATAGAGAGGCGCTTCGTGAAGCCATGTCAGAGGAAATGAGAAAAGACGAAAACGTCTTTTTATTAGGCGAAGAAGTTGCAAATTACAACGGAGCTTATAAAGTATCTCAAGGGATGCTTGATGAATTTGGTGCGAAACGTGTCATTGACACGCCGATTGCCGAATTAGGTTTTACAGGAATTGCGGTTGGTGCGGCCATGAATGGTTTGCGTCCAATTGTTGAGTTTATGACGTGGAACTTTGCGATTTTAGCTGCAGATCAAATTATCAATAGCGCCGCAAAAATGCTTCAAATGTCTGGAGGTCAAGTTGGTTGCCCTATTGTTTTTAGAGGAGGAAATGGTACCGCCGGACAGTTAGGTGCTACCCATTCACAAAGTTTTGAATCCTTTTATGCACACGTACCGGGATTGAAGGTGATAACGCCGTCTACACCTTATGATGCGAAAGGACTTTTAAAATCGGCTATCCGTGATAATGATCCCGTTTTGATTCTTGAATCGGAAAAAATGTATGGCGATAAAGGCGAAGTTCCTGAGGGTGAATACATCATTCCAATTGGTCTAGCTGATATCAAACGTCTTGGAACGGATGTTACAATCGTGAGTTTTGGAAAAATCATCAAAGAAGCACATGCTGCTGCTGAAGAATTAGAAAAAGAAGGTGTTTCTGTGGAAATTATTGATTTAAGAACCATTCGCCCAATTGACTATGGTGCAGTTGTTGAATCAGTTAAAAAAACAAACCGTTTAGTCGTTGTAGAAGAGTCTTGGCCGCTGGCATCTATCGCTTCAGAAATTGCTTACCACGTTCAACATTATGCATTTGATTATTTAGATGCTCCTGTAACACGTGTTATGCAGTCGGATACGCCATTTCCGTTTAGCCCGAGCTTAATGCCTGAGGCTTTACCAAATGTTGCGCGCATTATTGCTGCTGTTAAATCAGTGATGTATAAGTAGGATTTCCTATGCTAGAGGAGCGGTTTAATCGGTTGATCAAACAAGATACCATTCCTCCTGAATCTGTTTTAAAATTACTGGAACAAACTTGTATTGGTACGAAAGGAACGCTCTACCAATTATTGGATACACGTGAGAAAATTGGACGTCTCTCTAAGCCTCATTTTATCTATCTAGAGCGCAATCAAAAAGCAATCGGAACGGTGACTATTTGTGAGCGAGAAATTAGCCTCAATCAATCTACTTCGTCGTCGCTTTACATTCGCTATTTTGCCTTTGATCAGCTTTTTCAAGGAAGCACGACAAAGAGTCGTGGACAATCTTATTTTCACCGCTATTTTCAATCGCTTTTTGACACCAGTAATTTTAATCCGCAACAAGCGAAGTACGAAAAACAACTGTATTGGGCCTTTATCGATCCAGAAAATGCGCGTTCGTTTAATATGAATGAAAATTTCGGGTTTCGCACCATTGGCTCATTTAAAACAAAAGCTTTCTCTCGCGTCAATCCAAAAAAAAGAAATGTTGAGCGACTAAAGAAAAGTGACGAACAAGAAGTCCTAAAGGCTATTCAACACTTCTATCGTCGTTTTAATTTCTTCTCACCTATTCACCTGTTCGAGGAGAACAACTATTTTGTATTAAGACATCAAGGAGAAATAGTGTGCGGCATTCAAGCCAACCCTGTACATTGGCGCATTAAAAGTTTACCTGGTTTAATGGGGAAAATAATGCTCCGATACGCCTCCTATATCCCGCGAATTCGAAAGTTGATTAACCCAAGACATCACCGATTTTTAGCTACCGAAGGTCTCTTTTGGAAAGATGGATTTGAACATTTAATTACGGAACTTTTGGAGGGAGTTTTGGCGGAGACAAATCATCACTCGTTGTTGATTTGGACAGATACCCAAAATACTACGTTAGAACGTTTGCCGATTAAATGGGGATTTATTCAGCAAATGAAAACCGATAATGAAGTAAAAATTGTCGCCAAATTCAATTCATTCGAAGAAGAAGAAATCGAGCAAATCATTAAACAACCTAAATATTTAAGTGGTTTTGACATGACTTAGATAGGAGAAGAATAAGTAACTTAGATTGAGATGAAAAGATGGCCTTTATTACTGATTTTACTTGTTTGTTCGAGATCAATTCTGGGGCAGGGATTTATGTACAGGGCTGATTCATTGCACAAAAACCGTGTGATAGGAGTAAGTGCTAGTAGCGTGGGATTGGGTGTAGGATCTATCTTGGCTCTAAAATATGTGTGGTATGATGATTTTGATAAAAGCCCCTTTCACTTTTTTGACGACAGTCATGAATGGGGGCAAATGGATAAACTTGGTCATTTTTATACCTCTTTTCACTTCTCTACACTCATCAGTGATTTCTATCAATGGTCGGGGGTTAAACCGAGAAAAGCTGCACTAATTGGAGGCGCATATAGCATTGCCTACATGACTAGTTTTGAATTTTTGGACGCTTATAATACGGAGTGGGGGTTTTCATGGTCGGACATTTCGTTTAATGTTGCGGGTGCAGCCTCTTCGACGATACAAACCTATTTTTGGAATGAACGAAGGGTTAACTTAAAGTTTTCTTTTCATGAATCAGGTTTAGCGCAGTATAGACCTTCTGTTTTAGGAAATGATTTTCCCAGTCGCACATTAAAAGACTATAATGGTCAGACCTATTGGCTCAGTTTTAATCCTTTCAATTGGACAAAAAACGAATCTTTTCTTCCTGAATGGTTTAATATATCATTGGGTTACAGCATTAACAATCAATTAATCGGTGACGGAGGATCTTATGTTCTAACAAATGGATCACAACAAACCGTTTTTACCCCTTATCGACAATATTTTATTTCTCTGGATGTTGATTTTGAGAAGATCCATACAAATTCACGTGCGTTGCAAATTCTTTTTCGAGGACTAAACTGTTTAAAAGTTCCATTTCCTGCAGTCGAATATTCGCAGGGGAAACTTGCTTTTCGACCGTTTTACTTTTAAACCTTCATGGTTTGATAGACACCGTCAAACTTATCTGAGATTTCATCTAAGGTCTGGTAAATCTCTCTCAAGTCCATTGAGGTTACGAGCCGTGTTCTGTAATCCTTAAAATCGGGAATACCTTTGAAATAATTTGAATAATGACGTTTCATTTCATTGATTGCCAAAATCTCATTCTTCCATTCAACAGACATTCGCAAATGCTCTTTTGCCGCCTCTACGCGTTGTTTTAGCGTGGGAAGTGGCAAATGTTCACTTGTCTTGATAAAATGTTTGATCTCATTAAAAATCCAAGGATAACCAATGGATGCGCGACCAATCATTACACCATCAACATTGTATTTGTCGCGATATTCAACCGCTTTTTCTGGACTCGTAATATCCCCATTCCCAAAAACAGGAATGCGCATACGTGGATTATTCTTAACCTCACGAATTAAATCCCAGTCGGCTTCGCCTTTATACATCTGCTTCCTCGTTCTTCCATGAATAGAGATGGCCTCAATCCCCACATCCTGAAGACGCTCTGCCACCTCAACAATGTATTTTGTAGAATCATCCCAACCTAGGCGCGTTTTAACTGTGACAGGCAGATGAGTCGTCTCTACAATCTTTTTCGTCATCTCAACCATCTTAGGAATGTCTTGCAAGATACCGGCACCAGCGCCTTTACAGGCTACTTTCTTAACCGGACAACCGTAATTGATATCAATGATGTCAGGATTCGTTTGTTCCACAATTTCTGTAGTACGAATCATTGAGTCTATATCATGTCCAAAGATTTGAATTCCGATTGGACGTTCGTATTCATAGATGTCCAATTTTTGAACAGATTTAGCCGCATCACGAATCAATCCTTCAGAAGAAATAAATTCGGTGTACATCAAATCTGCGCCATGCTGTTTGCACAAAGCTCTAAAAGGTGGATCACTTACATCCTCCATTGGAGCAAGTAATAGCGGGAAATCACCTAAATCAATATTTCTTATTTTAACACCCATTTCGAGTGCAAATGTACGGATAAGAATTTGAAAGAATCAAGAGAAAAATTGAAGTTCATTCGACAAGTCGAAAATAAGCCGTGCTAGGCCAATTCATTTTTCGATCTTTCAAAGATCCTATTGTCAGGATTAAATGGATCCTTTCGCACTGTATTTTCTTTGAATCCATGTCGATTCAATAAGCGAATGGAACGTATATTATGTTTGTGCGTAAATGCTTCGACTTGTAATTTATGCAGTTCACGAAAACCAAATTTAATGACTATTTCAAGCGCTTCTGACATCAGTCCTTGGCCTTGAAATTCTGGATTCAAATCATATCCAAGTTCAGCCGTTTCACTATCAGCATCAAAATTCCAAAGGCAAATTGTTCCGATTGTCGTTGGATCCTCCTTGCGTGTAATACACCAATAAAACCACTCGTGTGTATTTCTTTCGCCATTGATCCGTTCAATAAATTCAAACGCTTGGTCTTTTGTATTCGTTTGTCTTTCAGGCGGTCTTTTGATGAACGAATTAATCCTGGGGTCCGATCGTAAAAATAAAATCTCTTCCCAATCATCTCGTGTTAAATCACGCAGTATTAAACGGTCCGTTTTGAGAATCGGAAAAACTGAACAAGCCATTAATCGTGTGACTAATGAACTCTGTTATTTCGAAGGTTTCGTGTACCAAATTGAATGCGATACTTTAAGAAAAATTCCATAGCCCCCATTCCTTTAGAAGCCACAGACAAACTAGAAACGTTAAGATCATAAGCGGCTCCTATACTGAATCCAGCAAAATCAAAAATGGTGTTTACGATAATCGCATCACCCCATCTAAAGTAGGTTCCAAAAGACAAAGTAACCTCATCAAAATAACTTGTTGATCGAGAAGCGCCTTTTAATAAAAACTTAAAATTAGACCCAAACGTAATTTCTTTATTTGGCCCTTGCAGAAAAGCAACGAAGGCAGGCATAATCGTTACTCCGGTTTCTTCATTTCTAAATTCCCCTTGACCATGAATATTCAATTTACGGTATAATTTGGTATCTTCAGAAGTGAAATTGATCCGTTGTTTCGTTAAATGTTGACCTGAAATTCCGAACTTTAATTTAGTATTTTCACTCGCAAAACCTTCCCAATATGCTCCAATTCCAATGTCAAATCGGCTAACATTTAAGTTTTGATTGAGCAAGAGTTCGTTGTTATTGATACTCTGATCAAAGGCCGTTCCGTTCCATTGGTTTTCCCAATTCACTTGATCCGTTCCAATAACCCTTTGATAAAAAGCAGGTTGAATACCAAAAGCCAAGAAATTCTTACGATCTAACATGAGCGTATAATTGATCGGTAAAGCAATCACATTCGTTTGGTAACGCGTTACACCAGCAACGTCGTTATAAAAATTAATACCAGCCCCCATACGACTTGCACCGTAATCAAACATTCGCCAATCGGCACTTGCAGAAATTGTGCGATACGGATTATCCGAAACTGTGCTCCATTGTAAACGGTAGTTCGTGAACAACTGCAAATCACCCCGTGTAAAGCCCGCAGTTGCCGGATTGATATAAACGGGGGATTCAGTAAACATACTGAAATGCTGATCTTGTTGACCGAATACTGTTAACAATGAAGTTAACGCAAGTGTTAATAAAGTAACTCTCTTTTTCATTGCTTATCGAACTAAGGTAGTGGTTCCTTTTAAGACTCCACCATTGCCATTAATAAATTGATACTCCAACACCCACGTGAATACACCAGGATTCTGTTCGCGATTTCTAAACGTTCCGTCCCAACCAATATCTTGTGTTTGTGTTTCAAATACTTTTTCACCGTACTTGTTGTAGATTTGGAAAGAAATAGCATCCAAACCATAGCCTTTTACATATAACACATCATTGGTGCCATCACCGTTTGGAGAGAAAGCATCTGCGACACCTACCGCCTCTATAAAGTTGACATAGACGAGAACAGAATCAGTACCAGTACAACCATTCACATCAGTAAGGGTAACAACATACGTCATGTTTTCAGGTGGACTAGTCGAGGTAATTGGACATGCTTCACAATCCACATAATCATCAGGTGACCAAACATAAGATCCACTCGGTATACTTCCTGTTGCAATCAAAAGTGCATTATCTCCTAAATCTATGATTGTATCCATAGCAGCACTTACTGTCGGTGAATCATAGATTGTGATAGAATTCGTAGTCGAAGAACTTTCTCCAATGGCATTCGTAACCGTCAATTGAATATCATATATTCCAGGTGTATCAAAACATACTGTTGGATTTTGCTCCGCAGAAGTTGGAGGATCGACGGCTCCAGCAAAATCCCATAACCATGTTATAGGGTCACCGAGAGATGTGTCTGTAAACGTTCGGCAATCACCCACACAAACAATATCATCAAATCTAAACCCAGCTACGAGCGCTTCGCATGGCACCACATTAATCGTAATTTCATCTGTGCTTTCACAACCAAAGGCATTTACACCAGTAACCGTAAAAGTTGTAGTTGCATCTAAGGTTATGGCTACACCGTCTGTTGCTCCACCATCCCAAACATAACCTGTGGCATCCCCTGTACCAGTTAACGTTACAGAACCTCCGACACAAATAGTAGTCGCACTTGCAGTTGCCGTAACAGTTGGCAGTGGATTCACCGTAATTGTAATTGTTGTATCATCCGTTAAAACACCATCAGTTATCGTTAAAGTCACATCAACCGTTCCTGGGGTAGGAAAACAAACTGTACCTGGATCAGCACCAGCAATAGGCCCACCAATTGCAGCATCAGAAAAAGACCAAACATAACCAACAATACCGGTGCCAGTGCTTTCATCAGCGAATGTAAGACAACCATCTTGACACACAAAAGGAGCAGATGGCGTGAAAGAGGCAAATAACGGTCCGCATTCAACGATATTAATTGTCACAGTTGCAACATCTGTTCCCGGACAAGGTGCAATACCAGGCAAGGTTTCATAATCAAATGTGTACACACTTCCTGCAAGGAGTCCAGTAGCATCTAATACTCCCGTACCAGGGGTAAAACCACCACTTGGCACTCCACTTGTTTCCGTCCATGATCCTCCAGCATCAGCGCCAGGAAGAAGGGTATTCAAATCTATTGTTGCGTCTTCACATAAGTCATAAGAACTAGAAATGCCCGCATATGGACCATCCAAAACAGTAACCGTAAAAGATGTATCATGCGATCCGATTCCATCCGTAACAGTCAAACTTGTGGTATAAACCCCTGGAGTTGTATAGGTTACTAAATGAGGACCAACTGTTAGCGCTGCTCCAGGAGCTCCACCACCAAAGACCCAACTCCAATCCGTGATCACATCTCCCGTGATACTCATATCTGTATATGTGATAGATTCTCCTTGACAAATCGTAATGTCTTCTGGATCAAATAAAGCAGTTGGTCCGCCTGGAACAACAACTACTGGTTTAGTAATCGTAATATTATCAACGGCAAAAGAAGGATCTGTGGCTACACCATCATCCACATTTTTCCAAACAAAACTAATTCTTAGGTTTGTAATCCCTTCACACGCAGGGGGAAGTGCATATGTTTTCGTCGCCCACAGTCCTTGCTCCGCTCCAGTGCAAGGAACACCACCACAACAAAGTGTCGTTAAAGGCGCGTCAATAGACACCCACGAAACTCCACCATCAATACTATAAAAAACTTCTGTAAAATCTGTTCCTCCACCCATTCCGATCATATCGAAATTCAGGGTTAGATCAACGTCTCCTACTGTGTTAATGTCTCCAGATTCAGCTCTTCGATTAGAGGTCGTGAAACCCAATCCCGTTTCAGCGTAAGCCGCACCCAAATCTCCAGCCACTATGTTGGGACCAACATGTAAGGTATTATCTCCTGCACCACAGGCAGTGCCGCATGCTCCAGCTCCAACACCTTCTTCTTCACACGAAATATACCATTGATTTGGATTTGCTCCCTCAGCCACTAAATCCGTATTTATTGTCCACGAAAGCACACCTTCAAAATCTTCCGAATACACGACTACCTGTCCGTTCGCATCTTGAACACCAACTAAAATGGTTAATAGAAAGGTAAGTATTAAATATTTTTTCATCTACTCTTTTTTTTCACTATGTAATCTATACAAACTCACACCTGCAATTTACTCCGCCATCCTTTGGGCTTCGACTACCTGTAAATTTGGGCTTCATTCAGCCCTTGCCGCCATCCCTAATTTAATGACCGCAAATATACTCAATCTTTAGGAAATAAAACAACGTAAAACGTCCATAACCTTTGGTTTCCTATCAGAAGGGTAACGAAATAAAACACGAAAAGGTTGACTATTAGCCAACCTTTTTTTTCGTTATGAAATCCCTAAGCTAACTTTGACAAAGCGTCAGCAAATTTTTTATTGACATCTCCATAAATGGCTGTATAATCTTGATGACTGAGTCGTATCACCTCAAGTGCCTCGTCTCGCCCATAAGTATGCGTAATTTCAACCGTTTTATCAGAACCATCCCCATTTGGATTTTCTTTATACGTCAAGAAAAAATGTTTTACACGATCTAATACTTTTGATGGAATATCCTCGATATTGCGAATATCACCATAAGCTTGATCGTCCTTTAAAACCGCAATAATTTTATCATCAGCTTCACCACCATCAATCATTCTAAATCCACCTACAGGAATGCAATCAACAAAGATATTCCCTCTGTCTATCGTGCGCTCAGAAAGCACAATAATATCCAACGGATCACCGTCACCAACGATTCCTGTTTTACCAGATTTTGCCATACAATAATCGGCAATTCTCTGATCACAATAGGTTTGAGGTACAAAGCCGTATAGTGCAGGTACGATATTGGAATACTTTTGAGGTCGATCAATTAAGATATGACCGCTTGGTTTATCAATTTCATATTTAATCTGATCTGACGGATTGATTTCGATATATGCACGAACCATAGACGGCATGTCTTCACCTATTGTAACACCGTGCCAAGGATGAGCAACAAATTTTTGCTCAAATAGTTTAATTAATTCTTCTGTAGTATTCATTCTGTATAGATATCGTTCAAAATTTTGGACAAAAATAGTTTTTTTTATTCAAAGACCTTCGACTAATTGACTGACCAAGTAGAGCCCTCCTTATTATCTTTTACGGTAATACCCGCTTCATTTAACTTATCACGGATTAAATCAGATGTATTCCAATCCTTAGTTTCGCGTGCATTTTTTCTTAATTCGAGAATAATATTCATTGCCGCATCCAACTTGGAGTGATCTTGTTCATCAATAAAGGTAAGGCCTAGTACGTCAAAAATCATAGCGTTCATACTTTCACTGAGCAACTCACGATCTTCAGCAGAAATTTGTTCTGCTCCTTCCTTCACCTTATTAATAAAGCTAACGACTTCAAAAAGATGTGCAATTAAAACAGGCGTGTTTAAATCATCATTCAAGGCTGTATAAAAAGAATCGATAAAGCCTTGAATTGATAGGGAAGAATTCGGACTCAGCTTTAGCTCTTTCAACTCTTTAGATCCATTCATTAATTTGTGAAATCCTTTTTCTGATGCCGCAAGTGCGTCAGAAGAAAAATCAAGCACACTTCGATAATGGGCCTGCATCATGAAAAAGCGCGCCACCATGGGGTGAAATCCTTTTTCCAAAAGAACCGTTTCACCAGAAAAAAGCTCTTCGGGAAGTAGTGTGTTTCCCGTAGATTTACTCATACGCTTTCCGTTCAATGTCAACATATTTGTGTGCATCCAATAATTCACGGGTTTATGACCGGAAAAAGCAGTCGCTTGAGCAATTTCACATTCGTGGTGAGGGAATTTAAGATCCATTCCACCTCCGTGAATATCAAATGTTTCACCTAGATATTTAGACGACATAGCTGTACACTCGAGATGCCAGCCTGGAAAACCATCACTCCAGGGAGAAGGCCAACGCATGATGTGGTAGGGGGACGCTTTTTTCCACAAGGCAAAATCCAAGGGATTTCGCTTTTCATGTTGCCCGTCTAAATCACGTGTTCCTGAAATAAGATCTTCGATTTTACGCTTTGACAAAATCCCGTACTCCTCACTATCATTATATTTTAGCACATCAAAATAAACAGAACCATTACTTATGTATGCCGCTCCGTTATCGAGTAGCGCTTGAACAATTTGAATTTGTTCAGAAATATGTCCGGTAGCAGTAGGCTCAATACTTGGTGGCAAGGCATTAAATTTTTCCATCACCTGATGAAAACCAACCGAGTATCGTTGCACAATCTCCATTGGCTCTATTGCCTCAAGCCGTGCTTTCTTCGAAATTTTATCTTCCCCTTCATCCGCATCATTTTCTAAATGCCCTGCATCTGTTATATTGCGAACGTAGCGCACTTTAAACCCTAAATGCATCAGGTAACGATAAATCAAATCAAATGAAATGAACGTACGACAATTTCCTAAGTGCACATCACTGTATACAGTAGGACCACATACATACATTCCTACATTTCCCTCTAAAATTGGTTTAAACGTTTCTTTTTCACCACTTAGGGTGTTGTATAATTTGAGTTGACTTTGCATCCTAAAATTCTAAAATAAAAAAAACCCGCCTCAACAAGTGCGAGACGGGTTCAAATTTAATACTATTTTTTCTATTGGAGCTGACCATCTGAATGGTACTTTCCATTTTTCCAAACTTCAATTTTTAAGAGGATCCCATCACTGTCGTACTTATACAGTTTACCATCCATCAATTTACCATCTTTAAATTCTCCATCCATCCACAACTCTTGATCCGCATTGTACACTTTATTATAGCCATTAGACTTGAACTTTTTACCGTTCGTTGTACCTTTTGTTCCATCAGGAGCGCTAGATGAAGGAGTCGTAGCAACCGGAGTTGTATTTACTGGAGGATTAACCATTTCTTTTTCAATTCTAGAAGCAATACTTCCATCTGAATTATACATGATGATTTCCTTTACATCTCCATTTTCATAATATCGTGTTGCTTGTCCCGTTGTTACACCATCCACTTTCATGTATTCAAACTCAAGCTCACCGTTAGGATAATAATATTTAACCTGACCATCTTCTCTACCCTCTTGATTAAAGTGTTTCTCTTGAGAGAGGATACCTGTATCATAATATCTTCTAAAGACCTCTACTTGTTTACCTGATGTGAATTTTCCCTCTTCCATCATCACACCATTCTCATAGTATTTTATGTAAGATCCATTAGGACGGTTATCCACATACATTCCCTTTAATCGCGGTGTTTTACCATCTTTATGGTATTTCACCCATTCGCCTTCTTTTCGATCATCTTTGTACGGACCCTCTTCGATTTTTCCATCAGGTGGATATCCTTTTTCTGGACTCGTTCGCCCCCAAATCGTCCACATACCTTGACGCCCTTTGGCATCAGAAGCATTTGGATACCCTTCAGGGTTTTCGCCTGTTTGTACAACGTCCAAGGGTTTTATTCCTACTGAATTTGTGGAAGCCAGCACAAAGATTGGCAGCACAAATAATATTGTAACTATTACGTTTTTCATTCTTAAAGGGGTTGTAATCTGGTTTCGCTAATTAAAGCCAATCTACAAAATTTTATTTAAAAATAGTTTTTATTTCGATTAAGTTCCAAAACTTGGTGATTAAAAGTATACATTAATCGATTATTAAATTATTCGACACTATTAATCAATGCTCTAGAACGTTTTCAAGCATAATTTTAACCATTTTTTCGAGATCAAACTCACCTTTCCATCCCCAATCAGATTGTGCGTGAGAATCATCAATACTACTTGGCCATGAATCAGCTATTTTCTGTCTAAAATCAGGATTATATTCAATTTCAAAACTCGGTCTTTCTTGTTTAATGGCTGCATAAATTTCAGTAGGTGTACATGATATACCGCCCAAATTGTAAGATGATCTGATTTTTATATCCTCTGCAGGTGCCTCCATCAAGTCGATTGTAGCACGAATGGCATCCTCCATGTACATCATTGGCAAAGCTGTGTCTTCTTTTAGAAAACAGGTGTATTTTTCATTCTTCTTTGCCGAATAAAAAATATCAACCGCGTAATCTGTTGTTCCTCCGCCAGGTAAAGACGTATATGAAATCAAACCTGGATAGCGAATACTTCTTACATCTACTTGGTATTGCTTCGCATAATATTCACACCATCTTTCTCCTGCCAATTTACTGATACCATATACCGTTGAGGGCTCCATAATGGTGTACTGAGGCGTATTATCGCTTGGTGTATTCGAACCAAAAACAGCAATAGAGCTAGGCCAAAAAACTTTTTTGACAATCCCTTCTTTCGCTAAATTAAGCACATTAAAAAGTCCTTCCATGTTCAATTTCCAAGCAAAATCAGGATTTTTTTCAGCAGTAGCGGACAATAAAGCTGCAAGTAAATACACTTCTTGAACCTCATGCGTTACAATTATTTTGCGCAAACGATCAGCATCCATTACATCTAATTGCTCATAGGGGCCATCCTTCAAAGCCTCTTTAACAGTTGTTCCCAAATCAGAAGCGATAATCGAATCATTTCCAAATCTTTTTCTTAACTCTACAACAAGCTCGGTTCCTATCTGACCCGAAGCCCCAATTACAATTGCTTTTTTCATGTGTGATTTATTCGCAGTAAACGTGAAGATCACAAAAATATATTTATTTCATTTAGGAACTGATATTTATCATTGAAAAAATACTTAGATTCCCTATCTTTGTTAAAAGCACATCTTTTGAGCAATGGCAGGAATATTTACAGCGCTTCCGATTTTATTAAAGTTTCTCATTAAACGTGATCCAGAATGACGGGCCCAAAAACACATGTTTTAGTCAGTTCAAAAATTCAAAAATAGATCATATGCCTTTTTATCATAAACTTGGGAATATCCCACACAAACGCCACACTGTCTTTAGACAGGCGAATGGCGAATTGCACCATGAGCAGTTATTTGGCACGATAGGGTTTGACGGAATGTCGTCACTTCTTTATCACTTGCATCCACCTACGCTAGTTAAATCGATTGGTGGTAAAGTTGATTTAAATCCAGAGATCGCTCAAGAGAAAGATCTTCAAATGAGAAGTATCGAGGGTTTTAAACTTCAACCTACAGATGACTATCTTGATAGTCGAGTACCCGTCCTTGTCAATTCCGATTGCCATATTGTTTTGGCTTCACCTAAAAAATCGTTAACGGATTATTTTTACAAGAATGCAGATGCGGACGAAGTCATTTTTATTCACGAAGGTTCAGGTGTACTGCGAACACAATTAGGAATAATTGAATTTTCTTATGGGGATTATTTAGTTGTTCCCCGTGGAATGATTTATCAAATCACTTTCAATACGGAAGAAAATAGGCTGTTTATTGTAGAATCTTTTCATCCAATTTATACCCCTAAGCGCTATCGTAATTATTTTGGTCAATTATTAGAACATTCACCGTTTTGCGAGCGAGATTTTAGAGGCCCTTCGGCTTTAGAAACTTTTGATGAGGAAGGAGACTTTTTGGTAAAGATCAAAAAACAAGGAATTCTTTATGATTATACTTACGGGTTCCATCCATTTGATGTAGCTGGGTGGGATGGCTATAATTACCCCTATGCATTTTCGATTCACGATTTTGAGCCGATTACTGGGCGCGTTCATTTACCTCCCCCAATTCATCAAACCTTTGAGACACCGGCATTCGTAATTTGCTCTTTTGTTCCGAGATTATATGATTATCACCCGGACGCTATTCCAGCTCCTTATAATCACAGTAATATTGATTCGGATGAGGTGCTCTATTATGTAGACGGTGATTTTATGAGTCGTAACCATATTGAGCGTGGACAAATCACCTTGCATCCTGGGGGAATCCCTCACGGACCACATCCAGGAGCATACGAGCGCAGTATTGGAAAAAAAGAGACACTTGAGTTAGCGGTGATGGTGGATACATTCAAACCCCTAAAAATGACAAAACAAGCTGTCGAATTAGAATTTAAAGATTATTATAAATCATGGTTAGCTTAACCTGAAAAGATAAATAGTATGAGTGATACAAAAAAAGTAATTAGTTCAGTGGAATACGGACTAGAAAAAATATTTGAAGGAGCGCAAGATTTTTTACCTCTTTTAGGAACAGATTATGTCGAATTTTACGTTGGAAATGCAAAACAAGCAGCTCATTTTTACAAAACTGCTTTTGGATTTCAATCACATGCTTATGCAGGATTAGAAACTGGGGTGCGCGATCGTGCTTCTTATGTTTTGAAACAAGATAAAATTCGATTGGTTTTTACCACAGCATTAACGAGCGACTCTCCAATTGGTGAACATGTTAAGAAACATGGTGACGGAGTTAAAGTTGTAGCTTTATGGGTTGAAGATGCACGAAGTGCTTACGAAGAAACTATAAAACGTGGAGCGAAATCGTACATGGAACCAACTGTCGAAAAAGACGAACATGGTGAAACCGTTCGAGCAGGAATTTGCACGTATGGTGAAACAATTCACATGTTTGTTGAGCGCAAGAATTATACTGGCGAATTTTTACCCGGCTATGTAAAGTGGGAATCAGATTATAATCCAAGTAGCACTGGTCTTAAATTTATCGATCACATGGTAGGTAATGTGGGATGGAATGAAATGAATACGTGGGTAAAATGGTATGAAGACGTAATGGGCTTTGTCAACTTCCTTTCTTTTGATGACAAACAAATCACAACTGAATATTCGGCTCTGATGTCAAAAGTCATGTCGAACGGAAATGGTCGAATTAAATTCCCAATCAACGAGCCAGCAGAAGGTAAAAAGAAATCTCAAATTGAAGAGTATATTGATTTTTACGAAGGACCAGGTGTACAACATTTAGCTTTGGCTACAGATGACATCATCTCTACAGTGGCAGCATTGAGAAGTCGAGGTGTAGAATTTTTATCTGTACCTCCTCAAGCTTATTATGACGCTGTTCCTCTTCGACTGGAAGCGCACAATCATGCACTTCAAGAAGATATTGAGACCTTAAAATCGTTAGGGATTATGATAGATGCTGATGAAGAAGGATATTTACTGCAAATCTTTACAAAACCAGTTGAGGATCGTCCAACACTTTTCTTTGAAATCATTCAGCGCATGGGAGCACGTGGATTTGGAGCAGGTAATTTTAAAGCCTTGTTTGAATCAATCGAACGCGAGCAAGCGAATAGAGGAACATTATAGTTCGTTCTTGATTAAATACTTAAAGCCGTTTCATTCAGTTGGGACGGCTTTTTTATTTAAATTAAAATAAAGTTTGTAATGAAGTTTTATCGTGAACGACCAATGAAAAAAATCACGCTAAAATTTGAAACTGACACGCGCTCATATTATTATAGGTTTGTTTTTGATCGCCAGCTTTGGTTGTATACCACAATTAAGGAAAGCTGATTTTGGCTATAAACTAGAGCGATTCTTTTCTGCTGATAATTCTTATTTTAAGTACTATACTGACTACAAAAAACAATTTGGAAATGAAAATAACTTCGTCATGCTCAGTTTCGAACATGAAAAAACCGTTTTTGATTCCTTATTTTTAAATGAAATTCAACTCATCACTGATCAGCTAGTTGCTTTACCTGGGCTTTCACGAGTGCTTTCACCAACACACATCAGTCGAAAAATCCAATTACCGATAATTGGTGTCAAATCAATTCCTCTTCTTCATTTGGATGATCGCACAACGCTGCTCCAAGATCAGACGCGCATCCAAGAAAATCAATCACTGTATAGCAATTTTTTTTCGAGCGATAGTAAATCTCTCCTGCTGTATTTAATCGTCTCGGACACTCTTAATAAAACAGAAAAAGCAGGTCTTTTAAGAACCATCAAAGGGGTTTGTGAATCTGATCAATCAACAACAATTAAGCACATACATTATGCAGGACAAATCAATACGCAACATTATTACACACAAACGTTAAGGAACGAATTAGTTGTTTTTAGCGCTATTGCATTAGGCCTTTTACTTCTCTTTCTATACATTACCTATCGTCGTTTCAAGATAGTCTTCTTTACCATTTTAACGCTGATAATTGCCGTCACTTTTTCATTGTCAATTATCATTATAGCGCTTGGAGAACTGGATTTTTTAATGACACTCCTTCCTACCATTTTATTTGTGATTGGCATTTCTGTTTTGATTCACCTCATTGAAGATTATGAAAATCATCCTGAAGGAATCGAAAACGGTTTAACAAGCTTAAAAAAAGCACAACGCCTCACGTTTAACACTACTTTTTTAAGCGCGTTAACAACAGCAATTGGCTTCTTCTCTCTTTATTTTTTACCCATTCAGCCCGTGCAGAATTTTGGGCTTTTTACAGGGATGGGTATTTTGATTACTTGGTTGACTTCCGTCCTACTCTTTCCAGCTCTGATGCGAATATCCACATCAAAAATAAGTTCGAGAAAAAGAGGGAATTGGTCAAAAACCTTATCACTTGCCTTTGGTACGATTAGAGTAAAGAAACGTATCATTGGTTTTGCAAGTCTGATCCTACTTGGATTGAGTTTAATGGGCATGACAAAACTACAAGTCAATTCTTATTTTTTAGACGATTTAAAACCATCCAGTGACTTAAAAAAAGACCTGATTCATTTTGAAACTAATTACGGTGGAATACGGCCTTTTGAACTGGGAGTAACAGCGATCGAAGGTGAAATAATGGATCCAAGTCATATACTACAACTTGCCGAAATTCAAGACTATTTAGATCGTACTTACCACGTTAGTATGAGTCTTTCTATCATCACCATCTTAAAAGAAATGAATGTTTCGATTCATGGCGGAAATTCAGCCTATTCTATCATACCTACAGACAAATCAGAATTAGACAATTTATTATCGGCTGCGAAGCAATTCAAACTCGTCGAAAAGAGCGGATTTCTGATCAATCCCAATCTAAAAGAAACACGCATAACAGGTAAAATCTTCGACGCAGGCGCAATTGAAATTCAGCAGAAGAATGAAGAATTTAAAGCATTTACTGAACAATTCAGCCCCCAACTGACGTTTCAACTCACGGGATCAGCACATTTAATGGATATGGCCAATCAAAATGTCACCACTTACCTTTTGAAAGGATTAATATTCGGTTTGATTTTGGTCACTGTAGTGATTGGTATTGCACTTCGATCGGCACGAATCGCTTTCTTATCAATTTTGCCTAATCTTTTTCCACTACTTGTAATTGCAGGTTTGATGGGTTGGATTGGCATTGATTTAAAAATTGGCACCGCTTTAATCTTTACTGTGCTGTATGGAATTGCTGTTGATGATACAATTCACTTTCTAGTGCGTTATAAAATTGAACAAAAAATTGACGGCAAATCGGCCTTAAAAAACACCTATTTACATGTCGGAAAAAAGCTATTAATTACCAGCTTTATTATCAGCGCAGGTTTCTTATCCTTCACATTGAGTGAATTTAGTAGCACATTCTATGCTGGTTTGCTCATCACCATGGGACTTGTGATTGCCTTATTAACCGACCTTATTCAACTACCGCTCCTTCTTCAATCAATTGATAAAAACAATAAAATAGGATAGCATGGATTTAATAAATGCCAATAGCGAAAATCTGAAAACCATTCAAGACTTGGTTCGAAAAATCGGAGACGACGAAATTATTCAACCATTGGAGATTTTACATGGATCTTCGATCGGCCAGCACATTCGTCACATTCTGGAATTTTACGTTTGTTTGACGAACAGAAAAGACAACGTCTGCTATGATAAAAGAGAACGCAATCTGATGCTGGAAACCAACCGAATGGCTATCGATCGGACAATAGATAAACTAGTAGAGGCCATGTCAGAAAATAAAACAGACACTGAAATAAACGTTTTAATGTCTTTCGACGCCGAGCAAGCTAATTTTACACCGTTTACGAGTAGCTATTTTCGCGAATTGGCCTATTGCCTAGAACATACTGTCCATCATTCAGCGATCATTAAAATTGCATTGACAGAAAAATTCAAGCATATCAGTGTTCCCAATCATTTTGGTGTAGCCTATTCAACCTTGAGAAATCGCATTGAGAAAGTATGTGCACAGTAACCTATTTACCGCAGGAAAGAGGCTTCGTTTTCACGTCTAACCGTGATGAACATTTTTCAAGAAGCAAAACTGTTTTTCCATTTGAGAAACGGATAGGGAAACATTCATTCTATTTTCCACAAGATCCACTGGCCTTTGGAACTTGGATTGCAATAAATAAGAATTCACTTGTCTGCCTTTTAAATGGAGGATTCACAAAACATAAACATCTGCCTCCTTATCGAAAAAGTCGCGGAATAATTGTTTTGGAACGTTTTAATTATGATTCGTTCGATTCTTTTGTAGAGACTATTGATTTGAATCAAATTGAACCGTTTACCATGATCTCCATAATATGGGATAAGCCAATTGAACCAATCCTTCAAGAATTCATTTGGGATGGAGAAACGAAAAATCTTTCTCAAAAAAATAGTAAGGAAAAACAAATCTGGTCGTCTTCAACCCTTTACGAAGAAAAAATTCGTGAAGAAAGAAATGAAATCTTTGAACGCTTATCTCCTACAAGCGCATATGAAGCATTGGATTTTCATCTTTCAAGTGGTAAAGAATTAGGTGAAGAAAATAGATTTAAAATGAGCCGACCAAATGGTGTAAAGACAATTAGTACAAGCCAAATAATAGTAGATAGAAATGGACTAACCATGAATTATTATAATCATGAAGAAAATGCAAAAACCAAAATCACACTAAAATAATAAATATGAAAAAGATCTTATTAATAGTATTCGTTTTGAGCCAATACAACGCCTTTTGCGGTGGTGGGTGGACACAAGAAAAGGGCAATGGATTTTTTATGTTGTCGCAACGTATGATTAGCGGAACGAACTATTTCAACAGCAATGCCGTAATTGTGAGTTCTCCGGCACTCTCAGCATTTACCACCAATTTTTATGGTGAATATGGAATCACAAATAAATTAACAGCGACGATTTACACCCCGTTTTTAACCTCTTTGTCACGTGAGAGTGGTATTGACGATATGGGTAATGTTTTTATAGGAGATAATGCTACGGGCTTTGGTGATGTGGATATCGCGTTGAAATATGGCCTTTGTAGCAACAAAATTAATTTGGCGGTTTCACTTATTGGTGGCATGGCAACAGGTAATTTCAATGCAGGAAGCACTGGCACTTTGCATTTAGGAGACGGAGAGTACAATCAAATGCTGAAATTAGATGCAAGTAAAAGCTTTAACAAAGGAATATTCGCCACGGTATTTTTAGGGTATAACAACCGAACCAAAGGTTTCTCAGATGAAATTCACTACGGCGGTGAAGTTGGATTTGTTAAGAACAAATTTATTGGAATTGTTAAAATATATGGTCGTAAATCCATGTTCAACGAAGTTCGAAAGGACAGTCCAATTCCAGGAATCTATTCTGACAATTTAGAATACTTCTCTATTAGTCCTCAAATTTTATACAAACTTAAAGGTAATATTGGTTTGATGGCCGAAGCGGGTTTCGCTACTTTTAGTCGAAATATCATTGCTGCTCCATCACTTAGTCTTGGCGTATTTTTAGATTTTAAAAAGTAAATGACTTTTTTTAAATTAAAACGAAGTTTGCGCTACGAGTTTTGGCCGTCTTATCTCTTTTACTCGCCTTTTATTCCTGTTTGGCTGTTTTACAGTTTACGGAGTTTCAATTTACTCTATTTTACCCGCGTTAATCCGAAAATTAATTTTGGTGGTTTTTTTCAATATTCAAAATTCAAAATTTTACAAGAAATTCCTGAAGAGTATCGATTAACATCACATTATTTTGCAGAAAAACCGGCTGATCCTCATTTTTATAACCACTTACTGGAGTTTCCATTTATCTATAAACCAGATATTGGGGAGCGCGGTAAAAACGTACATTTATTTCGAGATGCGGCAGCGTTTGATGCATTCTATCCAAGTATCAATGAAGCATTTATTTTGCAGGAATATTGTGACTTTGCCATTGAACTTGGAATTCTTTATCACCGTTTTCCGAATGGTGAATCAAAAATTAGTTCGGTTGTGCGTAAAGAATTTTTAAGTGTAAAAGGGGATGGTATCTCAACACTAAAAATCTTAGCTGAAAATGAAATCCGCGCCCATGGTCGACTCGATTATTTGGCAAAGAAATTTGATGCAGAATGGCAAGGTGTACTTCCGGAAAATCAAATTTGTATTTTAGAAGAAATCGGTAATCATTGTAGAGGAACGAAATTTGTGGATGCGTGTGATCTAATTTCTCCAGAACTACAGGGTGTTTTCGACGACATTTGTCAACATCTTCCCGATTTTCACTACGGTCGATTTGATTTAAAAGTACGTTCTATTGACGATCTCAATCGAGGGAAATACATCCGCATTTTTGAACTGAATGGCGTGAACTCGGAAGTTGCCGACATCTATGATCCGAAGCATAATTTAGTCTATGCCTACCGCAAAGTATTTAATGAATTACGTACCGTTTACAGAATTTCCAGAGCCTTACATAAAAAGAAAGTAAACAATCCGAATTCATTACCCGAATTTTATCGCGCCCTGACAAAACATTTGAGAGCATAAAAAAGTCCGTCTCCAAAGTTGAAGACGGACTTTTCACATTTATCAATTGTAATTCTATTCTAAGCAAAGAAGATCGTTCTAGCTTGAGCTCTTTAATTACTGAGCAGCAGAACCGTTAACTGTTGCAGAGAACCCGATTAGAGTGCTGTGCATTTCTTCTGGTTTAGCTTCTGTTTTTTCTCTTTCAAAGAAATTCATCTCTAATTGAGCAAAATCAACTGAAAATTCACCTACAGCAAGAATCGCAGATCCATTTTCAACAGTAACTTCTACTGGTGCTTCAATAGCAACTTCTTTTCCGATAATTGTAGCCGTTCCATAAATCATTCCGTTTTCATGACGATCGAACGCAAAAGAAGTAGTAGCAAATTGATTTACATCAAAGAAATCATCAGCCTTTAAATGTCCCTCTAGACGCTCATCACCTTCAGCAATTGAATTCATATCAACAACTAGGTTTCCACCTGTGATTACAGCTTCTTCTCCAGTTACTGAAACTTCGAAAGAACCATTTAAAGTCGCAACCGTTCCTTGGTGAGCAATTTCTTCACCATCATAACTCATCCAATTAATTACTGTAGTTGCTGTATCAATTGTGTAAGAATTTACAACTGTTTCAACGACTTCGACTACAGTAGAATCAGCTTCTGTTCCTTCAGTATCTGACTCAGCTCCACCGCATGAAGCAAAAAAGAATGGTGCAGCGCACAATCCTAAAATCATTATTTTTTTCATCTTCTTTATCATTTATTTGTTTAGACATGCAAATGTAAATATTTCTTAAAAAAATAACACCTTATCTTTTGTTTTTTAATTTGTAAAAAATTTTATACCTATTTTTATCGCCAGAATGGCAAGAAATCGATCGAAAGGAAAAAAAGGGCTTAAAACAGCCTATGTATCAACGATTATAGGAATCGTGATGGTCCTCTTCATTCTTGGAATTGTCGCATGGTTCGTGCTTGGTCTCAATCACTTTAAAGATGACAAAATAGAAAGCTTCGAAATAGACCTATTTTTCGACAATTCGGTCAATACACTAGAGCTTGGAATAATTGAAGAGGAAATTGCAGCGAAAGAATATACTAGTGGCGCAATGTATCGCTCTTCAGAAGAAGCATTGGAAATCGCCATACATGAAATTGGCGGAGATTCTACCATGCGTGACTTAAACATTGCCAATCCCATTAATCAGTCAGTTATCATGACCTTGAATAAGGCGTATTTCGATTTGGACAGTATGCTTTGGATTGAAAAAGAATTGATGTCTGACTATGAAGGTCGACTCATTGAAGTATCCTATCAAAAAGACATTTTTGCCAACTTCAATCAGAAATTTCAGAAGTTTGTTTACTTGGGTTTACTCATTGCAGGAATGCTTCTTTTTATTGCTATTGGTATGATCAATAATACAATTCGATTAGCTCTTTTTTCTAAACGTTTTTTAATTAAAACCATGCAATTAGTTGGTGCAACCCCCCGTTTTATTCGAAGACCATTTTTTTGGAGTGCGATTGGCCAAGGTGTCGTTTCGGGTCTTATAGCAGGAACAATGGTTTTAGGATTAATTTACATCCTCACTTATTATAATGAAGTCTTTTTACAAATGACGGATTTGCGTCTATTCTTTCTTGTTTTAGCGGGTATTGTGCTCTTTGGAGTACTCATTACGCTCACTTCAACTTATTTTGCATTACGGAAGTATTTGAGATTGAACTTAGACGAACTATATTAACAACAGCGCCTCATTGGCAAAACAAAATACTATGGATAATAAAGATAAATTTGTATTCGGCAACCAAAATTACAAATTGATCATTTTGGGATTTGCAATTACTTTAGTTGGATTTTTTTTAATGATTGGTGGTGGATCTGAAGATCCTACGCAATTTGATGGCGACCGATTATTTAGCACAGTACGAATCACCATTTCGCCCCTTCTTGTTATTGGTGGATATGGTGTTGTGCTTTATGGCATTATGAAAAAAAGAAAAGCCAAATAGCCTTGAATGTCAGATTATATTGAAACCTTGATCCTTGGAATTGTTCAGGGATTAACCGAATTTTTACCCGTGAGTAGCAGTGGTCATCTCGAACTCACAAATGCTCTATTTGGAACAAATGTAGACAAAGATAAAAGCATGCTGATGGTGGTTGTTCTTCATTTTGCAACAGCCTTAAGTACAGTCGTCATTTTTAGAAAGGATTTAGCCCAAATTTTTAAAGGACTTTTTCAATTTAAATGGAATGAAGAATCGCGCTTCTCTTTAAAGATAGTTCTCTCTATGATTCCTGCCGCAATTGTCGGAGTTTTATTAGATGAAGAAATCAATTCATTTTTTGGTGGTCAAGTGCTTTTTGTTGGTTCAATGCTTTTAATTACTGGTGTTCTCCTTTTATTAGCCGATCGAGCAAAAAACACGGATAAGCAGGTTGGTTTTGGCCATGCACTTATTATAGGTATTTCGCAAGCGATTGCCATTCTGCCAGGAATATCAAGGTCTGGAGCAACTATTTCTACCACTGTCCTTCTCGGTATCGACAGAGATAGGGCCGCTCGTTTTTCATTTTTAATGGTCGTTCCGTTGATTTTCGGAAAAATGGCGAAGGACGTGCTATTTATGATGAAACATCCTGAATCCACTGTTGATACGAATTTTATGCTTCTTACCATTGGATTTATTGCAGCATTTATTACGGGACTTATTGCATGTACTTGGATGATAAGTTTAGTTAAAAAGGCAAAATTATCCTATTTCGCATTTTACTGTTTTTTAGTGGGTCTAGTCGCGATCTCTCTTCATTTTTACTTTCAAGCATGAGTGAACTCAACTTCCAGTTAGGAGAACTACTTTTGGTGAATAAGCCGCTTAATTGGACTTCTTTTGATGTCGTTAATAAATTGAGATACGAAATCAAAAATCAACTTGGCGTAAAAAAAATAAAGGTTGGACATGCGGGTACCCTTGATCCACTAGCTGATGGATTATTAATTATATGCACAGGAAAGAAAACGAAAGAAATCGATTCTTTTATGGGACTTCCAAAAACGTATTCAGGAACGATTACTCTTGGTGCTACCACTCCCTCATATGACCTTGAAACCGAAATTGATCAACATTTTTCGCTGGAGAAATTGTCGGAGCAACAAATAAGTGAAGTGGCAAAAGGAATGATTGGGTTTTATGATCAACATCCTCCAATATTTTCCGCAAAAAAAATTAAGGGTCAAAAAGCATACGATCTGGCGCGAGCGGGAGAAGAGGTTATCCTCCAACCAAAGAGAATTGAAATAGTGGATTTTGAAATCAAGTCGATCGAAATGCCTAATGTTCACTTCGAAATCACCTGCTCCAAAGGAACATATATTAGGAGTATTGCACATGATTTAGGGCAAAAATTGAATAACGGAGGACATCTAACAGCGCTGAAAAGAGAGAAAATTGGTGATTTCTCACTAGAAAATGCGAAAGATGTTGAAGAATGGATTTCAATAATTCGCAACTTTGACCCGCATAAAAATCCCGTTAATTCATAAAAAAAACAACCGTTTATAAAACCTGTAACGTATCTTTGCATAGATGTATACCGTCAAGGAAATAAAAGCGAATGTTGAAAATGAGATGCACATCTTTGAAGAAAAGTTTCGTGATGCGCTCAAATCTGACGTTGCCTTATTAGACAAAATTACCCATTACATCATTAAGCGAAAAGGCAAACAAATGCGTCCCATGTTTGTTTTTCTAACGGCAAAGTCAATAAATGGAAAGGTCGAAGAGGCCAGTTATGTTGCGGCCAGCTTAATCGAATTATCGCATACGGCCTCCCTTGTTCATGATGATGTTGTAGACGACGCAAATGAAAGGCGTGGCGTATTTTCTGTAAATGCACTTTGGAAAAATAAA
Source organism: Crocinitomix sp. (assembly GCA_023263555.1). Lineage (GTDB taxonomy): Bacteria > Bacteroidota > Bacteroidia > Flavobacteriales_D > Crocinitomicaceae > Crocinitomix. The sequence continues at coordinate 4,242 of JALQVX010000207.1, read as the reverse complement.
ATTGCTGTATTAGTTGGGGATTATCTCCTTGCGCAAGGATTATTGATTTCTGTAAACACATCACAATTTCAATTGCTAAAAATCGTTTCAGATGCGGTAAAAGAAATGTCTGAAGGCGAACTTCTACAGATCGAAAAAGCGAGAAGACTCGACATTACAGAAGAAGTATACTACGACATCATTCGCAAAAAAACAGCTTCGCTGATTGCATCTTGTTGCGCTGCTGGCGCTGCTTCAGTATCAACAGATCAAGACTTAATTAACCGTATGAAACGATTCGGTGAACTCGTAGGTATGGCTTTCCAAATTAAGGATGATATTTTCGATTATGGTGATGATGAATCAATCGGTAAGCCCACCGGCAATGACATCCGAGAACGGAAAATGACCTTACCCCTTATTTATGCATTAAACAATGGTTCGCTGACTGTTCGGAAAACACTCATAAACACCGTAAAAAACCATAACGAAGAGCCAAGAAAAGTGAAAGAAGCGATTCAACTCGTGATTCAAGCAGGAGGTGTAAATTATGCCTACGAAAGAATGATTGAACTAAAGGATGAAGCCTTGGCCCTTTTGAATGACTTGGATCAATCTGACGCTAAAAGTGCATTAATTGGACTTGTAGAATATACAGTATATCGTAAAAAATAAAAGAGTAAAACAAATCGTATATGAAATTAATCGTCATTTTAGTTTGTAGTGGTATTTTCGTTTCATCTTGCTCAACCTCTACAGAACAATCAGGCAACAGCACTGATTTGGACTCTACTTCAGTTGAAGTTCTGACAACAGAATCTGGTGAAGGAATTGAGAAAGTGGAAGAAGTCATTCATGCCGACTACGAAGAGTTTTATGAAAGCGGAGCCCTCAAAATTGAAGGAAATTTTGACGAAAACGAGGCTCGAAATGGACTTTGGATTTCGTATTATGAAAACGGACAGAAATGGAGTGAATCCTTTTACAGTCATGGAAAAAAAGAAGGTCATTCGGTAACGTTTTTCCCCAATGGAAAGATCAGATATGTTGGTGAGTACAAAAATGATCTAAAGACCGGTCTTTGGCGTTTTTACGACGAGGTTGGTGATTTAGTAAAAGAAGAAACCTATTAATTGACAGTAACTTCTTGCAAAGATTTGATTGTCAAATCTTTGAATTCTAGCCTTATTTAAAATATTTTAGCGGTTCAGCAAACTATTTCTGTTTTATTTACGTCTATTGAAAGCTTACACTTTTTCAAATTTTGTGCGGAAGTGGTTCATTTTTTGATTAACTTGTGAAAGTATACTCCAAAACCATGAATAAGTGTGTTTTGGACTGATAAATAGCGTATAATTTAGGTAAACCCACATTAATTTCGATTAGTGCGACCTTATGAATAAAGTAGGACTGATTTTTATACTATTCCTTTCTTTTTCTGGCATTTATGCACAGGATGAAATATGGATGCGTCCAAATCGAGGGCAATGGCATGAAAATATTTCGTATAAAATTGGGATTCCTGCTGGTCAACTCTACATAGAAAAACAAGGATTTACGTACGATTTTTCTACAATAAGAGAGCATTATGATCACGGTCACGGTCATGTTGACGCGCCAGAATCAATTCATCATCACATTGTTAAAACAACCTTTATTGGTGCACAAACACCTACATTTGAAGAACTAAATCCCTCCTCTTTTTACGAAAATTATTTTCTAACCAACGATCCTAATCAATGGGTAGCAAACAGTCGTGCATTCACTGAGATTGTGTATCAAAATTTATATCCAAAGATTAATTTAAGATTATACGGTACACATCAGACGCTAAAATATGATGTTATTATAGCTCCAGGTGGCGATCCTTCAGCGTTTAAAGTCGCTTACGAAGGCCAAGATAAATTAGAATTAATTGAGGGAGAACTAATGGTTTCAACTTCATTAGGAACGATCACAGAAAGTAAACCAATTGCCTATCAGATCATTTCTGGTATCAAAAGAAAAGTGAAGTGTGAATATAATCTCGTAGGAAACGAAATGTCCTTCACTTTTCCTGACGGTTACAATGAGGCCTACGAATTAGTGATTGATCCGGAATTAAAATTTTCCACCTTCACCGGTTCTACTTCCGACAATTGGGGAATGACCGCTTGTCCTGATATTGATGGTAATTTAATTGGTGGTGGAATTGTATTTGGAAGTGGATATCCGACTTCTCCAGGTGCAGTGGACGTTTCCTTTAATGGTGGGGCAGTAGATTTAGGAATCACGAAATTCAATGCTGATGGAAGTGATATTATCTATTCAACATTTATTGGCGGTAACGGAAGTGAAACTCCACATAGTATCATTGTGAATGATGCGAACGATTTATACATAATGGGTGCAACCTCATCTACAAACTTTCCCGTTGGAGGTTCGGCCTACCAACCTGAAAATAATCTAGGTGGAGGGGCTATAATTGATGGTATCAATTTCATGGCTGGTGCAGATATCTTTATCCTTAAGCTATCTGCTGCTGGAAATGTGATTTTAGGAGGAACGTATTTAGGAGGAAGTGGATTTGATGGTATTTCCGAAGACGGTGATGTCGTTCATAATTATGGGGATCAATTGAGAGGAGAGGTAGTCGTAGATGACGCATCAAATGTTTATATAGCTTCAACAACCACATCTTTTGATTTCCCAGTCATTGGTGGGTTTGATGGAACGATAGGGGGGTCAAAAGATGCGATCGCGGCAAAATTCAATTCGAATTTATCAAGCCTACTTTGGAGTTCTTATGTTGGAGGTTCTGGAGATGAATCTGGAAACTCAATCAAAGTATCGGCTACAGGTGATATTTTTATGGTTGGAGGAACAACCAGTACCAATTTTCCGAATACCACTGGGAACATTCATCCAGCCTACATGGGCGGAACAGTAGACGGGTATTTAATAAAGTTTATTGCGCCTGCCTACACAGCAGAAGCTACCTATTTAGGAACAAATGATTACGATCAGGCTTATTTAGTAGATTTAGATATTGATAACTTTGTATACGTTTATGGCCAGTCAAGTGGAGCCTACCAAACAGATGGTCCCAACTATATTAACCCCAATAGTGGCCAATTTATCCATAAGATTTCTAATGACTTAGGAACAACCGAGTGGTCATCCGTTTTTGGAGCCGGATCAGGCGTTGCCGAAATTTCGCCTACGGCTTTTTTAGTGAGTGATTGTTATGAAATCTACATTGCAGGTTGGGGCGGTGAGACCAACTTCGCTGTTGGAAGCACAACCTCTGGTTTTCCAACTACCCCAGATGCCTATCAAAATGTTACGAGTGGAAACAATTTTTACTTGGCCGTTTTCACAGCTGATATGGCTGGATTAAAATACGCAACATTTATGGGCGATCCTTCATCAGATGGAGACCATGTGGATGGAGGGACAAGCCGTTTTGATAAATCGGGAACAATATATCACGCCGTTTGCGCAGCGTGTTATAGCTCGGGTGGCGTATTTCCTACAACACCAGGTGTATTTTCTCCTGAAAAGGGACCCACCAATTGCAATATGGCGGTCTTTCAATTTGAATTAGCAAAAATCGAAGCTGTATTAAGCACCGGCGCACCAGTTATATGCATTCCCGACCCTGTTATTTTTGAAAATTCGAGTTTATACGGAGATGAATACCTTTGGATTTTTGGAGACGGTGAAACGTCAACAGAATTTGAACCAACTCATTTTTATGAAGAACCAGGTGTTTACAATGTGATGTTGATTGTTTCTGATGCTGCAGGTTGTTATACACCCGACACAGCATTCATTGAAGTAACGATTGCACTCTTTGAAGGAGAAGCGGGAACCTTAAGTGATACCATCTGCCCTGGCACTTCGGCTGTGGATATACCAAAATACTATGCAAATTGGGACGAGGAGTTTTGGGTGGTGGCTCCAACACCTGACAGAACTTATGATATTACACTAGCTTATGACAAAGAGCCACCAACAATTACGACAGATACGAGTGGCACATATTTGTCAAATAAATATTCAGATCTTCTTTTATACGCCTGCTTAGTAAATGCATATGGGTACTTGAAAGGCCCGCAGGATATGTTACAATACTATCAAGGCGAATATAGTCAAGCTTTAGAAACGTACGCTCTCGAGCAAATCGGGAACAGGTCGATCAGACCACCGCGAATACTGTATTCGCCGGGACTCATGACTTGCGCGACGTGGTTGTAGCCCGCGCTGACCAACTGGCTGCGC
>JALQVX010000107.1 GCA_023263555.1 Crocinitomix sp. | reverse complement strand
CTAATCACCTCACCATCTCTAATTAAAAGCAATGGACGACCGCATCCAAGAAAAGTAATGGTTGACTCTTTTTGACTCACTCCAATAAGTCCCAATTCCATTCCGAAACTAGGCCCTTTTTCACCAAATATTTGAAAGAATTTACGATTGAGTTCTTCTGCTACTTGCAATAAATCTTGCGGATACCTTGGCAATAAATCGTTCAAGAACGAATTAGCTAAACCTGTTAAATGGCCTCTGCCACGCCGTGTCCTGTACAATCGATTACGCCAATAAATAGCGTGTCCCCTATCTTATTACAATAGGGCAAATCGCCTCCCACCGAATCGCGTTGCTGCAAATAAATAAAACTATCTAGAAAAGATGCACCTAATTTTTCATTGCTCGGATACAAACCTGCTTGCACATATTTACCATAACTTAAACCATCCTTCAACTCCTTATTTAAGGTTTCTAATTCAGCGTTTTTATCCTCAATTTCTTTTTCATAGGAAATAAGATGTGTAGTTGTCATCTCCAACATTCCTTGCAAGGCTTCCATTTGCTCTTCCAAAATAGCAACCTTGTTCTTGCACTGCTCCACTGTATACAATTCGTTCATTTCGTCCCTATGCTAATTTCTTTACCTCAATATAACAAAAACAACTAAAAAATGTTTAAACATCTATTTATTTTTTTACCGCAGATTATGGGGTATCGAGTAATTAGTGACTAGTGACTGGTAATTAGTAATTTTAAAATAAACTTAGTCTTTAATCTTCTGTCATTAATCTTCGGTCATTAATCTTTAAGCGAAGCGACCGTGTCAGACCACTGGCTAATCTACTTTATAGGCAGTAGGCAGAAGGCAAGAGGCAAAAGTGATTGGTGATTGGTGATTAGAAATTGGTCACTAGTTTTTTTTTGCGAGACGAACTCCAATTAATCACTCACATCATCAGACCATCAAATCATCAAACAATTCAAAGTGAGATAACAAAACGATACCCTACCCCTCGTATATTCACAATTTTCAAACTTGTATCTGCTTCTAATTTTTTACGCAATTTTGAAATAAACACGTCTAAGGTTCTTCCTACATAATCGCCTTCATCTCCCCAAATTTGATGCAGTATATCTTCCCTTTTTAAGGTTTCGCTCTCATTCCTGTACAACAAATAAAGTAAGTCAGATTCTTTGCTTGACAATTCTATTTTTTCCTCAGCGAAGATAAGCTTCATCCCTTTTTGATCGTATTGAAATTGACCGATTTGAATGTAATCATTTGGAAGAATTTCTGACTTTTTTCGACCTTTTACATATCGAATTGCTCCGATCACAAAAATGAGTCCTCCAATTCCAAATACATAGTTCATCATATCATTATTTGCTATATCTTCCGAATCCACAGCATTATCCATATCCACAATCACTGGAATTTGCTCCACTTGCAGCTTTTCAATCACGGTAAAATAAAAAACATAGCACGCTGGAGGCAATCCTCTCCTTTGGCAAGCAATAGGTTCATCTTTCTCCTCCATTATTGCACGAAAACTATGCACCACAGTCTCACTTTCACACTCCTCGACCTCAACAAGATAACCAATGGCTAAAGCTGAGTTCTCCAAAATTGCAAATGTTGAAGTAATCAATAAATCAGGTTCAAACGTGAATTCCCGCTCAAATTGAACGGCATATCTTCCATCAATTTTTTGAATGGGTAAAATGCGAGATGTACTATCCCCCAACCCTTGTAAAAAAGCGTTTCCGATTGAACGCAATTCAACCTTGATTTCTTGTTCTTCAGTTTGTCCAAATACAGGTTCAAATAGGCTCAACCAAAAAAGCAATGCAAAGACATATCTTAAAGAGGGGTAAAAAATCATACTCCAAATTTATCGTAAATAAATCTGCCCATGAAATTCTTTAAGCCTAAATTACACGGATTTTACATTAATTTACACAAATTAAACCAAATAAAATGGCGCCTGCTCTACCTTTAGTGGACAAATAAAAAAATGAACGTATGAAAAATCGAATTGCTCAACTGATCCTAGCGATCAGTATTATTTCTCTTCTAGCTTGTGCCGCGAATGATCAAAAAGTGGTGGATGCAACCGAAACTGGATCCGAACAAAAACTAGAAGAACCTAAATATGTTCCACACCCCTATGGCGGCTGGTATTGTCCAGATAATTTAAACGGTTTCCCCGCGGTAGACATTGCCGATTGGGAAAATGTTCCAGTCGTGAAAGATCGTCTCCCCACCCAAGAAGAGACGCGGAGTGAAGCCTCGTTGATCCTTGTTGATACCGAAAAATACCCTGATGCGCATGCGTTGAAAATTCAGCTACCAAAGTTGGCGCGCTTTTATAATCGCAGT
>JALQVX010000105.1 GCA_023263555.1 Crocinitomix sp. | reverse complement strand
CCGCAAAAAGAACGTATTGATGATAAGAGAGAGGAAAAAGGCTCCACCAAAGAAAGCTGAAATTTGCAATACAGAATTTAATGTTTCCACAATTAAAAAGGTGATTTGAATGTATGAAAATCATGTTCAACTGTATCCTTATCAGACAATAAAGGAGGTTCGGTTAATCCCCAATCAATTCCTAGCACCGCATCATTCCAATTTAACCCACCTTCACTTTCCTTGTGGTAAAGATTCGTGCATTTATAATTAAAAACAGTTTGATCTTCTAAGGTAACAAAACCGTGTGCAAACCCAGAAGGAATCCAGAATTGACGCTTATTCTCACCACTTAGCATCACCGCGGCATATTGACCGTAGGTCGGTGAATTCGTTCGGATATCAACGGCAACATCTAAAACAGCACCTTGCGTGACACGTACTAATTTTCCTTGTGCAAAGGGTGGAGCTTGAAAATGCAAACCGCGCAAAACATTTTTATGCGAGTAAGATTCATTATCCTGACAAAAATAAACCTTTTCCCCTATCAATTCTTCAAAGCGAGCTTGATTAAATGATTCGAAAAAGTAACCTCTTTCATCTTCAAAAATTCGGGGTTCTAAGATGTACAACCCCTCTATTTCTAATTTAATTGCGTTCATTTTCGTTTAAATCGTGCTAAAATTCCCTCGCTGTTCTTCACTCCAAATCCCAAATGAACTTTTGGTTTACGCAAATCCAAATCAAGCACCAATACCTTCTTTCCAGAAAGAGCAAAAATTCCACCCAAGTTCAAGGCTACAAAAGTCTTCCCTTCCCCTGAAATAGAAGAAGAAACAGCTACCACACTTGATTTATTATCATCCAAAATGAATTGCATATTCGAACGAATATGTCTGCAACTTTCAGCCAATGCGGATTTCGGTTGATTGTGAACGATTAAAGTTGAATTTTTATGCTCAGTCAAGACTTTTGGTACAATTCCCAAAAACCCGACAGAAGTAGGAAGAATTTTTTTCAATTCCTCTGGACTTTGGATCTCATTAAAACGAATATATCTAAATAGAATATAAATCAGACCTAGAAGAAAACACAAGACAAGGAGCCCTGTGTAAATTAACTTTCCATTTGGCGAAATTAAACCAGCAGAACTAGGAGCTTGAAGCACCATATTATCAATTGTATACCCCGCTTTCGAAATGGAATACTGCGTTTTCTTTTCAATCAATAGGGAGTAATATTTTTCGTTTAGATTAAACATGCGGTTCAATCGCGACAATTCCATTTCTTTTTTTGGCACACCATAAAGTTCAGCTTCGAGCACATAGATTCTGTTCTGAAGATTGTTTCTTTTGAAGCGCAATTGCTCTTTCACCGCCCCTATTGAACGAATGATGTTATCAGTTTTCGCTTCAATTTTACGATCTAGTTTTTTGATGATATCATTGTTGGCTGTTACATCATATGAAATATCTTCTTTGGAAACCAATAATTCGTGTAATGCCGTTAACTCCCCCACCAATGCACTTTCAAAATTAGTACCTGATATTGTGGGAATAATACGATAGATCTCAATGCGATCTGTCTTTTGCACAGAGCGCTCAACTTCTGATATTAACTCAAAATCCATGTCAACCTCTAATAATTGACTCTGTAATTCCGTCGTTTGCTGCACAATTCGCTCCGCAATCATGGCGGGATCATTCACCCTACTACTATCTTTAAAGGATTGAATCTTTACTTCCGAT
>JALQVX010000104.1 GCA_023263555.1 Crocinitomix sp. | reverse complement strand
ATTGCCCAAATCCCATGAATTTTAATTGACCAAAGTTGGACGATTTAAATCTTTTTTTTTGAATACCCTATCCCGATACTTGCGTATGCGAGTCATAAATCGTAAGGCCTAATGATGCACAAAAGGCTTTTACTTTTTCAGTTCCCGCTGGTGTTAAGGATTTTTTTTTGCCCGGTTGACTGAAAATAGCAGAACATAAAAAACAAATATTTGATTGTCCCACAATTACATCATCCTTTACATATAAAAAGGCGATATGCGGTGTAAAACACATGGGAGTCATCTCTTCGTAATTTAACGTATCCGTAACAAGTGTAGCCCATTTTGCGGTTTCTATTTCGTTTAGTGCTCTCAACTTTTCCGCACTTTTATCAATTCTATTTTCCCGAATCATATAATGATACGTGTTGGCCGGATTTCCTTCGTTTCCATTCCAGTTATACGCAATAATTTGATCTGCGGAGCGTATCATTGCATTCCAATCAGAAGATTTGATCGGTGTTTCATAGCGATCAGGGTCTTGCATTAGTGGACCGCATATCACTTCATCACCTAAATCATAATCCGTATAATCGTGGACAAATTCTTCTTCATCTTCGAAGGGGTTTGTTTCCTCAACAGTTGATGCTGCGTTTTCATGCGCTTCACCACAAGCAAAAAAGAAAATAAAGGTGAGAAAGATGAGCCTGTTTAATTTCATTTAGTATTGTCTAGTGATCCAACACATCATTATCACTTCCTTCAAAAAGAGGATCTTTTTCAATTGGATCCAAGGTAAGTGAACCGTTTTCACTTTTCGGAATAAAAAATAAGGCGACAAAACCGAGAACAAAGAAAACGATCAAGGCTAAAACAGAAGTCCGCATATTACCCGAAGATGCTTCGACATATCCAAAAATAACCATACCAATTACGATTCCAATTTTTTCAGTGATGTCATAAAAACTAAAAAATGAAGCGGTGTCCTTTGTTTCAGGCAGGTATTTAGAGTAGGTTGAGCGAGAAAGGGATTGCGTTCCTCCCATTACGAAACCTACAATACCAGCCAAAATATAAAAATTGATTTCGTCATAAACGAATAAAAAGGCATAAGCACAACAAAGGCACCAAATGAAAAGTGCAATGCCCAAAGTTTTTATATTTCCAATTTTCTTAGCAGCCCAACTGAACGCATAGGCTCCGGGAATGGCAATAAATTGAATTAAAAGTACGGCGATAATCAAACCCGCAGTGTTCGCATCAGGCCCAACAAACACTTCTTTTTTAGCGAAGAGAACGGCAACTAACATGACCGTTTGAACCCCCATGCTGAATAAGAAAAAAGAGATCAGAAAACGACTCAGTCGCTTTGTGGTCTTAACAAATTTCCCAACTTTTAAGAGTTCACGGAAGCCGTTACCTAAAATTTTGCGTGTTATGGGATTTTTAGATTGTGAATTAGGTAAGTACCGGTAGGTGATTTGACTGAAGCCAATCCACCAAACTCCTGTTAGGACGAAGGCATACTTTGCAGGCATTCCAAAACCTTGAATGGCAATCAAACAGGCAATTAATAAAAGAGAAGCACCGGCATAACCAAGTGAAAATCCTTTTGCACTTAAGCGATCATGATCGGCAGGTTCTGCCACTTCTGGCAAATAGGCATTGTAAAACACCAAACTATTCCAAAATCCTAAACTGGCAAAAAAGAGCGAGAGCATGCTGAGCTCCATCTGGGTCGGATTAAAGAAATAAAGCGTAGCAGTCGAAATCGCTCCGAGATAACAGAAAAATTGAAGGAACCGTTTCTTGCTACCGCTATAGTCGGCAACACCAGAAAGAATAGGAGAGAGGATGATTACCATGACAAAGGAGGCAGCAACCACGTATGAATACAAGACGGTATTCTTAATCTCTACCCCGAAGAAATTGACGAGGTCAGAAATCATGTTGCCATCAAGGTCTTTTGTACTTGTTATGCTCTCATAAAAAATCGGAAATATAGCCGTCGAAATAACTAATGGATAAACCGAATTTGCCCAATCGTAAAACGCCCAAGCATTCATGGTTTTTTTATCACCTTTTTTAATCATATCAAGTAAGTTAGTGTGGGCATCTTGGATCTCCCAAAAAGCACTCGAACAAAAATGCTAAAAATTAATCATACTCGCTCGGAATAAAACATAAAAAAATCCCACCTCGAATTGATCAAGGTGGGATTTAAAAATTTGATTGTTCCGATTAAGGGATATAAGTGAATGTTACACGTCTGTTTTTAGCATCAGCTAATTCAGTACCCGATTGATCAGCCGGACGCGTATTCTTAACATCCTCTGTCATGATTCGTGTATAACTAATACCGTTACTCATTAAATACAATTTGATGGCCTCTAAACGTTTCTCACCGATTCCAGCTAATTCAGGATCTTCAGCTTCACCTTCATCAGAGTGACTTGTGATCATGATTTTTGATCGACCATTTGCAAGCATCATATCTAAGATGTTTTTTAAATGTGCTTGGCTGTTTTTAGAGATTTCTTCATCACCGTATCCAAAATAGATAATTGTGTTTGTAGCAACTAAAGATGGTTCCATTCCTTCAATATTCAACGGTGCAATCTCATAAATGAAGTTTGTTTCAGGTTTTCCATCATCCGCAGAGCAATGACATTGTGATTCGTCATCAATTGCAATAACAGAAATATTGTCGATAAAGTAATAAGCACTTACAACTTCACTTCCCGAAAAGTCTTTACTTTTCTTTAAACGTTGGTTTTGAGTTTCTCCATTTGAAGAGAAGTTACCGATCGTGATAAATTTTTCACCACCTTCTGCTCTGTATACACCACAAATTTGATCCCATCCAAATTGCCCATTAAAAACAGGGTTATCTTGATGCATTACATTGTTTGTAGAAGTTAAGATACTTTTAGCTTCGCTGATATTGTATTGCTTTTTAGAGAAATTTATCGCAATATTGTTCGCAGCATACTTTGAAGCCTCAGCTAGGTTAACATAAAAAGTTACACAATATTTTTGATCCTTCTTCAACGGCATTTTAAGTTTAGAAGAAATATAGTTACGCGCTTCTTTATCGTTATAACTGAATGCTCTAATACCTGCATAGTTTTCGCCCTCTTGCGCTTCTTCAATACCCAAATTATTATTTGGTGTACCATAGCCCTCTTTAACTTTTCCTGAAAATAAATCTGCAGTTGCAGTTGTTGGAGACATCCAACCTACAGCGACCGCAATTGCACCACCTCTTTTAATTCTTCCTTCAGTCTGCTCGAAACTTGGGTTTTCCACCAAGTTGTTCATGTCTTGTGCGGCTACCGTGAGTATGCCACTTATCGCTAGAAACGAAATAATAATTTTTTTCATTTTTCTTTTTTTTTTAATTAATTGAATGTGCTTTCACAGCTTCAATAAAACATTTAACCTTTTCAGGGTCAGTGTCCGGATAAACTCCGTGGCCCAAATTAGCAATATGCCGTCGATTACCAAAGGAATTCAGTAATTTTTTTGTACTTTTTTCAATCGAAGCGAAGTCAGAATATAGCACGCAGGGATCTAAATTTCCTTGCAGCGTTTTATCCATTCCAATGATCTTCCGACTTTCTTCAATATCCATGTTCCAATCCAAACCGATTGTTTGACAATCTAAAGCAGCGAGCTCTTCCCTAGCGTAATACGCACCTTTGGCGAAAACAGTTACAGGAACTTCGTTTATTGCTTCACATATCCTTCTTACATATTTCGTTCCAAACTCTGAATATGCAGCAGGAGATAGAGATCCAGCCCATGAGTCAAAGATTTGAATGATGTCTACTCCAGCTTCAATTTGCTTTTTGAGGTAGGCAATCGTAACGGTTGTAATTTGATCGAGTAAGGTATGCGCAAGTTTCGGATCTGAGTACAAAATACGTTTAGCCTTTGAAAACGTTTTTGATCCTTCTCCTTCAACCATATAGCAAAAGATCGTCCACGGTGCACCCGAAAATCCAATTAATGGGACACGTTGGTTTAATTCACGTTTTGTAATTTTAATGGCTTCGTAGACGTAATCAAGATTGTCAGCTGCGCTAACCGTCCCATTAATCGTTTTTAGATCCGCTTCACTGCGAATTCTTTTTTCAAAATAAGGACCTTTTGCCTCAATCATTTCGTAAGGTAATCCCATAGCTTCTGGAACAACCAAAATATCAGAAAAAATAATAGCCGCGTCAACTCCTAAAATATCGACAGGTTGAATCGTTACTTCTGCCGCTAATTCAGGTGTCTCAACAAGTTCTTTAAATCCGCTCAACTTTCCTCTTATAGCACGATATTCAGGCAAAATTCGGCCAGCTTGTCGCATAAGCCAGACCGGAAATCGTTCCGTTTTTTCGCCGTTAATCATGCGAAGTATGAGATCATTGTGATAATTCGTCATGGTATTTACCAGTTAATGTGCTGTTTGTCCTGCAAAGCTAACAGTTCATTTGTTTTGCTGAAAGGTTTTGACCCAAAAAAACCACGATATGCGGAAAGTGGAGAAGGATGTGACGATTTTATGACATAATGAGTCGATTCGTCAATCAAAGCGGCTTTTTTTTCTGCTGTTTTACCCCAGAGTATGAATATTATACCTTTTTTTTCTTTTGATAAAATAGATATCACGTGATCTGTGAAGAATTCCCACCCCCAATTTTGATGCGATTGAGGTTGGCCTGCTTGAACAGTTAGCACAGAATTCAGCAGAAGGACGCCTTCACTGGCCCAATGACTCAAATCTCCACCTTTCGGCGGTTTTCGCTTCAGATCGCTTTCATATTCTTTAAAAATATTTTGGAGTGATTTGGCTAAAGGTGCAACGGTTGAGGGAACGGAAAAACTGAGGCCATGTGCATGTCCAGGCGTTGGATACGGATCTTGTCCGAGAATCACAACTTTTACGCGGTCGAATGGGCAAAGATTAAAAGCCTTAAACAGGTTTTCTTGTTTTGGCCAAATATCTTCAAGTTCATACGACTTCTCGATTCGAAGGATTAAATTTTGGTAAACTGAAGTTTCCATCACTTCCCTGAGTTTAATTTTCCATGTAGGGTCGAGCTTCAATTCCATTGTTCAGACTAGTTTAAACTGAAAAAGGTCTGACGCTTTCGCACCAGACCTTAAACGTTCTATTTAAAAGGCTTATAATTTGTTTACAAGCACTGTTAAGCTCGATTTTAAGTTACCCGCTTTGTTTTTATGGATAACACGTCTTTTCGCTAATTTGTCAATTAATGAAGCAACTTTTGGAAGCAAATCACTCGCTTCTTTTTTGTCAGTTGTATTTCTTAGAACCTTAACAGCATTACGCATAGTTTTATGCTGATACTTGTTTCTTAAACGCTTAGCGTTATTTGATCTGATTCTTTTAATTGCTGATTTATGATTTGCCATAATTCTATTGTATAAACTTCTTTATTTCAATTATTCACTCTTGTTAAGCTGCGTTGAATGTTCAATACGACTCAACCCTCTCACTTTTTGTAGCCCATAGGAGAATCGAACTCCTGTTTCCAGGATGAAAACCTGGCGTCCTAACCACTAGACGAATGGGCCAATTTAGCTTTGAGAACTGAGCAAGGAGCAAGAGGATCTCCCTCTTT
>JALQVX010000035.1 GCA_023263555.1 Crocinitomix sp. | reverse complement strand
GGTTTGGCTTCTTACGGTCAAGCAACTTATGAAACAGCGTATAATGGAGGAATGGGGAGCAATGGTTTGACAAGTGCACGTCATGATGTCTTTGATCATTACCTTGCCAATAAGTATCCTGAGAGTTTCGATCCTGAGGTTCCGGTAGACCTTGTTTATAGCGGCTCTAAGCGTTTAACGGATGATGTAGAAGGTTCGCCTATAAACGCCGGTAAATTGGTGCTTTCACCAACGCGCACGTATGCGCCAGTGATTAAGGCCGTTTTGGATCAGATGCGATCAAAAATTCACGGAATGGTTCATTGCAGTGGTGGTGCACAAACAAAGGTATTACATTTCGTGAAAGACCTGCATGTCACAAAGGAGAACTTATTTGATGTTCCTCCGCTTTTTAAATTGATTCAGCAAGAGTCAAATACAGATTGGCAGGAAATGTATAAGGTATTTAATATGGGTCACCGTATGGAATTATACACAGCTCCTGAAAATGCAGATGCAATTATTGCAATTTCGAAGTCGTTTGGAATTGATGCAAAAATCGTTGGTAAATGTGAGGCTAACAAAGGAAATAAATTGACGATTCGCTCTGAATTTGGAGAGTTTATCTACGAATAATAAGGGTGATAAAAGAAGAATAAAATGAGTAGTATTTTACAAAAGCTTGAGTCCATTGCGGTGCGCTTTAATGAGGTTGGTCAGCAGATTGTCGATCCAGATATCATTTCTGATATGAACCGCTATGTGAAATTGACAAAAGAATACAAAGATCTCGAGCAAATCGTGAATGTTTATAACGAGTATAAAAATGTACTCGATAATATCGCATCTTCGAAAGAGATGATCGATACAGAGACAGATCCTGAAATGAAGGAGATGGCTAAAATGGAATTGGATGAATTGATTCCGCGGAGAGCCGAACTAGAAGAATCGGCTAAAATGATGCTAATTCCTAAGGATCCTGAAGACGATAAAAATGCCATTTTCGAAGTGCGCTCTGGAACAGGTGGGGACGAAGCAAGTATTTTTGCTGGTGATTTGTATCGCATGTATACCCGATTTTTTGATACGCAAGGCTGGCGATATGAGGTCTTGGATGTGACAGAAGGAACAATGGGCGGCTATAAGGAAGTCATCCTTAAAGTGTATGGGGAAGAAGTGTATGGAACCTTAAAATTTGAGGCCGGTGTTCACCGTGTTCAGCGTGTGCCGGAAACGGAAACACAAGGACGAGTGCATACATCAGCCGCAACTGTTGCTGTTTTACCAGAGGTTGAAGAGGTAGACGTTAATTTGAACCCTGCTGACATTGAATTTCATACATCACGTTCAGGTGGTGCGGGGGGACAAAATGTCAACAAAGTAGAAACGAAAGTGCAATTGACGCATAAACCTTCGGGTATTGTTGTCGTGTGTCAGGTCGAACGGTCGCAGCTGAAAAACCGTGAATTGGCAATGGAAATGTTGCGCTCGAAATTATATGATATCGAGTTAAACGCTCGAAATGGAGATGTAGCTGCAAAGCGTAAAACAATGGTTTCCACAGGAGATAGATCTGCAAAAATTAGAACCTATAATTATCCGCAAGGTCGTAT
The DNA here is from genome assembly GCA_023263555.1 of Crocinitomix sp. Classification (GTDB taxonomy): domain Bacteria; phylum Bacteroidota; class Bacteroidia; order Flavobacteriales_D; family Crocinitomicaceae; genus Crocinitomix. Next base: position 7,629 of record JALQVX010000035.1, on the reverse strand, counting down.
TACGGATCACAGAATCAATAAGACCATGTATAATTTGACCGCTTTCGTAAATGGCGATATTCAGGAAATGATTGATGCCTTAAAGATGGCAGAAAATGCGGAGAAAATGAAAGAAGGTACCGCTTTATAAAAGTAGCATGACCAAGCAAGAATTAGTTGAAAATATTAAACGAAAACAATCTTTCCTATGTGTAGGATTAGATGTTGATTTGGATAAAATCCCAAAATTTTTATTCGATTTTGAAGATCCTATTTTTGAATTTAACAAACGAATAATTGATGCAACAAAGGATCTGGCTGTAGCCTATAAACCGAATATTGCGTTCTACGAATGTCATGGTAGCAAAGGTTGGGATGCACTTAAAAAGACGGTTGACTATATTCCTTCCGATTGTTTTACAATTGCTGACGCTAAGCGCGGAGACATTGGGAATACCTCTCATTATTATGCGAAAACATTTTTCGAATATTTAAATTTCGATTCCGTTACCGTTGCACCCTATATGGGAATAGACAGTGTTACACCGTTTTTGGAATACGAAAATAAGTGGGTCATCTTATTGGCATTAACCTCCAATAAAGGTGCACTTGACTTTCAGTTCTCAACTGATTTGAATGGTGAAAAGCTATTTGAAAAGGTGCTGCGAAAATCAGCCAAATGGGGAGACGCATCTAAATTAATGTATGTTGTTGGTGCTACCCGCGGTGAAACGATTGGTGAGGTAAGGGCAAAAAGTCCATCTCATTTTTTCTTAGTACCTGGTGTAGGTGCACAAGGAGGATCGTTGGCTGATGTAGCTGCGTATGGTTGGAATGATGATTGTGGTTTGCTCGTGAATTCGTCTCGCGGAATTATTTTTGCAGGCAACGGTGAAGATTTTGGGGAGAAAGCGCGCGTTGAAGCGAAAAAATTACAAACTGAAATGGCCATTATTTTGGAAGAAAAGGGGTTTTTATAAACCCCTATGACAGCGAGAAAAGAAACGAATTATGAAAAATGTGCTCAACATCTTAATTGCAGATAAGCGCACGTTCTTAGTCGTCTATTTGATCTTATGTGTTATTGTCACTTTTCAGGCCTTTAATCCTTCTAGCCCCAATGATCCCAATGCCAAGTATCATTACGTTGATTATAATAATTATGTGATCTTCAAACAGTCGCATGTCCATCTCGTAAATGATCAAGATTTGTATGTTTATTATCAGGAAGAACATGACGATCTGTATAAATACACATCAACATTTGCAGCCTTCTTTGGCTTTTTCGCCGCCTTACCGAATACAATTGGATTATTTGCTTGGAACTTCTTGAATGTTATGTTTCTGGTAATAGGGGTGTATTTATTACCAAAACTGTCCTTAAAAGAAAAAGGATTTTTACTTTTATTGGTTACAATTGAACTCGTCACTTCCATTCAAAATGAACAATCCAATGGGTTAATGGTTGGACAGTTGCTGTGCGCATTCGGACTACTCGAAAAAGGGAAATATCAATGGGCAACTTTTCTAATTGTATTTTCTGTCTATATTAAGTTGTTTAGTATTGTAGGACTGATACTCTTTTTCTTTTATCCGAAAAAATTAAAATTAGCCACCTATACAGGTCTTTGGTTCATCCTCTTTTTTATGGTTCCATTGCTTTATATTTCCGTTGATCAGTATGTCTTTTTATGGAAAAGTTATGGAAATATGTTGGCCAATGACCATTCAAATTCAATGGGTTTTTCTGTTATGGGAATTTTAAATTCTTGGTTCGGTTTGGATCCTTCAAAATTGGGATTGGTGAGTATCGGGGGAATTTTATTACTCCTGCCTTTTATTAAAATTAAATCCTATAACGATCAACGTTTTCGTATTCTCGCGCTAGCCTTCGTCTTAATTTGGACGGTAATTTTTAATCATAAGGCCGAATCTCCAACGTTTATTATAGCAATGATTGGAATAGTGCTTTGGTTTATGTTGGGTAAAAAAGATGCGGTTTCGATTAGTGTCTTGATCTTTGCTTTTGTGTTTACCTCACTTTCTTCTACGGACTTATTCCCGGCATTCGTGCGCGAAAATTTCATTAAGCCCTATGCAATTAAGGCAGTGGGTAGTGTCCTAGTATGGTGCTTGATTTTTATCGAAATGATGCGTTATCGGCCAACGTTCGAAGACATATCTGCCAACAACTAAAAAACACGAAGTGAATTTATTTCAGCTGGTATCAGCTATTCTAAGTCATACTTGTGTTCGTATTTTCGGCTCAATTGTTTTTGGTGGTTATCCAAATCAATATAATTTCCTTTGATCATAGCAAAACTCACGTTATTGCTTTTCATGTCTAATGCATTCCCATCTGAAATAAATAGGGTTGCATCTTTCCCTGCCTCCAATGAGCCAATGCGGTCATCAATACCTAAGATTTTGGCAACGTTCAAACTGATCGAAGCAACTGCTTCTTCTTCTGTCAAACCATATGCCCAAGCTGTTCCCGCTAAAAAAGGTAGATTACGTGCATTCATTACTTCCATCTCTCCCTCAGCTTGTATGCAAAAAGGCACACCTGTTTGTTTTAATTTAAACGCGGATTGATAACAGGAGTAGGTATAATCCTCATCAAATTTTGGCAATTCATGCGGTCGCCCTAGCATGACTGAAAAGTTGTTCTCAAGCAAAACAGCTGCCAAAAGGTGAGCATCATAACCACCAACAATGACAGGGAATTTCAGATTAAAACGGCGTGAAAAATCAATGACATCATTCATTTCTGGGGCATAATCCACATGAATAAATAGACGTTGACTTCCTGCAAATATGCCGCGCATAGCCTCTAATCGAAGATTGGTTTCAACAGGGTCTTTCTCGGAAGAATAGGCTAAAGCTTGGTCAAAAAACGCATAAATTTCATCTCGCGTTTTATTGTACTTTTCATTTTGACTGGATGGAGCAGGCTCTGCCCACCACCCTGCACTTTGATACTTGCGCGGCCAATTTAAATGGACGCCATCATCCGCTTTGTATACCGCGTCTTCCCAATTCCAACCATCCAAGGCCATAATCGAAGACGTGCCAGAAATAATTCCCCCGCGCGGGGTTGATTGTGTTACTAAAATTCCGTTTGTGCGAATCGTATACATGACTTTCGAGTCCGTATTATACGCTATGAGTGATCGTACATTCGGATTCATTGTTCCTGTTTCGTCAAAATCACGGGTTGCTCTTACAGCATCAATTTCGGTTAATCCGATTGTTAAATTTGCCGCAATAAAGCCAGGATAGATATGTTTTCCAATGGCTGTAATCACCGTATCCCATTCGCTTGCCATATAGGTGTTTGTAAGGGCGTTTTTTACAAAAAGAATTTTACCATTTTCAATACCCACAGCCGAATTCTGTATAAATTCTCCATTCCCAATATGCGCGCTGGCATTCAGTATAAGGATTCGCTTATGCTTTTGTGTAAGTGGACTTGGAACTTGCGCATTTGCCGAGATAGTCGCTGCTAGCGCAATAAATAGGATGTAGAGTGCTTTCATATAAATTCGATTAATGTCCTTCAGAATCACAGTGATATTGAGGATTAATTTTTTGAACAGGTTTGCGTGTTTCAGCACCCGCTTCTTTTTCTTTCAACATCAATTGAAGAATGCGATTTCGCTCTTTTAGATCACGATCGTGCAAGGTCACACTCCGGTTAATGTCATAAATCAATATGCCATCTACAAAGGTTTGTTCGGCTTTTGCTAAAATAGAAAGAGGATTGTCCGACCAGATCACAATATCGGCATCTTTTCCCTCTTTAATACTGCCCATCCGATCATCAATATGGAGCAGTATGGCTGGATTGAGTGTGACCATTTTCCAAGCGTCTTCTTCTGAAATACCACCATATTTTACAATTTTAGCAGCCTCTTGGTTCAGTCTTCGCCCCATTTCTGCATCATCCGAATTAATAGCTGTGACCACACCCATTTTGTGTAAAATTGCGGCGTTGTATGGAATCGCTTCGTTGACTTCAAATTTATAGGCCCACCAATCTGCGAAAGTAGATGCTCCTGCGCCATGTGCTTTCATTTTGTCCGCGACTTTGTATCCTTCAAGAATATGTGTAAAGGTATTGAGTGTAAAGCCCATTGAATCCGCAACGTGCATCAACATATTAATTTCACTCTGAATGTAAGAATGACAGGTAACAAAACGCTCTCCATTTAAAATCTCAACCATCACATCTAATTCGAGATCGCGACGTGGTACGGGCACACCTGCTCTTTTCTTTTCTGACAAAGCATTGTAAGATTTCCATGTTTCTTCATACGTTTTAGCGCGAATAAAAGCATCATAAAAAACTTGCTCCACACCCATTCGTGTTTGTGGGAAACGTACCGTACTTTGATCTCCCCAATTGGATTGTTTTACATTTTCACCCAAGGCAAATTTGATAAATCCCGGTGCGTCTTTCACCAACATCTCTTCGGGTGTAAATCCCCATTTAAGTTTAATTAAAGCCGATCGTCCTCCAATGGCATTCGCAGAACCGTGTAATAATTGTGAGCACGTAACTCCACCCGCTAACTGACGGTAAATATTAATATCATTTGAGCGCACAACATCAGCAATGGAAACTTCAGCTGTATTGCTTTGTCCACTTTCATTTACCCCTTTGCTAATCGCAATATGTGAATGTTCATCTATGATGCCACATGTGACATGTTTTCCACTTGCATCAATAACGGTTGCGCCACTCGGAATTTGAACAAAGTTGGAATTCACCGCTTTAATCTTCCCATCCTGAATGAGCAATGTTGCATTTCTGATAATTCCGTTCGCCTCATTGGTCCAAATTGTTGCATTTTTAATAAAATAACTCGACTGTTTAGGTAAGCTATCAAAGCCATAAGCCATATTCGGATAATAAATGCGATTCACAGAGGATGTGTCCACTTTTTCGTCTTTTTTATCTTTTTTCGGATCCTTAAATTTCTCACTTCGAATAGCAGCCCAATCTACCCATTCTCCTGAAGGTACTTGTGCCCTACCATGAAAAACACCAAGATTTTTATTGTACGTTCCGTTTAGCATCACCACACCGTTATAATTCCCTTTATTCTCTATGAAGGTCATGCTGAATTGCAAATCGTTGATGCTGATTTTTGGCGTAATTTTCACCGTATCCATTTTTCTAGCACCGGTTACAGAATCATTCACCCACTTGTAACTGCTCAATTTTGCAGTTGGCTTGTCAATCGTTCCTTCAATTTCCCATCCATAAACAATGGAGTTTAAATTGAGGTTGTACTTTCCACGAATGTCTGTTTCATTGATGTCTTTCAATTTCAAACGCTCTCCTCTTGTCCAATTTTCATAAATCTCTCCATCCTTAAATAAGTCACCTTTCACCACTAAGAGGTTGGCCAATTTACCTGCTTGTAAAGAACCAACTTTGTCACTTATCGCTAAAAATTCGGCAGGTGTTTCTGTCAATGCCCGCAGGGCTTCTTTTTCGGGTAATCCATGCAAAACGGCACTTTTTACTTTCTTCAAAAAGTCTTCCTTCTTTTTTAAATCGGCCGCAGTTAAACAAAAAGGGATGTGGTTTTTATAGAGCAAATATGGATTATACGGACGCATTTCCCAATCTTTTAAATCGGCGAGTGAGATAAATCGGGTAAGGTATGGATCACTAACATCATAAGGGTCTGGAAAATCAACGGGAACAATCAGTTTTGCACCCGCTTCCTTAATGGCTGCTATTCGCTCGAAAGCATCACCTCTTTCTTTAACAATTAGAGAAATGTCAAAGCTCTTCGCTAAGGCAATTGCTCTTAAAATTTCCAACTTATCATGAACTTCGAAAATTTGTGGTAAATCTAAATTTTCGATTCCTTTGGTCAAGGAAACATTATCCATTTTACTAGACGTTGCCTTATACCACTGTGCATCATAAAAGAATTGACGAATCAATGCTATGGCGCCCATTTGAGAAGAAGGATACGATTGTTGACTGGTTCCTTTAGAAAAAGAATAATGATTAGAACCACGCGCCACAAGGGTTTGATTTTGATGGTTTTCATCACCTAGAGTTCGAATAACAGAGGTGCCTCTTAAGATGCCATCTGCTTGATGGGTAACCATGGTACCGAATCCCATTTTTAAATAGGTATCTTTATTGGTGAAAAGTTCTTCCTGAAAAAGGGTATAGGCATCTACTTCTGGATGAATCGCTTGATTCCAGTAAAAGGGACCATCTTTTAAGCTATTGATTTGGGGTTGAGAACCAGTTTTACGTAAATCACTTTTTGCTACGCCTTCTGTTGCATAAGGATCGATAAAAGAAGGGTAAAGTGTATATCCTTTGGCATCTATTTTTACAGCGCCTTTAGGAGGAATGACGGCAAGACCGACATCCATAATCACACCGTCTTTAACAATCAATGTACCATGTTCCAACACTTCGTCTGCGCTAATTACAATTCGCGCATTAACAATAGCAAAGGTTTCAGCCGTTTTAGCAACACCATTTTCAGGATTGATGGTTTGTCCATATATTCCCGAAATAGTCGTAAACAGGGATATACATATGAGGAGGGATTTAAGCATGTAGGAATCTTTTATTTCGTTGTTAACCGAATTTTGTATTTGAACGGTACCAATTTAGCGTATTAAAGCGTAAATTTGTCCAAAAATAAGGAATTATGGACATATTACATATACTAAGCAAAGCACATTCAGGTTGGAGATGGATTGTACTTGTACTATTAGTCGCTGCAATCGTTAAAATGCACATGGGATGGAAAGGAAAAAAGTCCTTTACAACAGGAGATAAAAAATTAGCACTCTTCGCTATGATCGCCTTTCATATTCAATTTTTGTTGGGTTGGATTCTTTATTTTTTAAGCGACAAAGTAAAGTTTGTAGAAGGGTGGATGAAGGTAGATTCATTGCGTTTCTATGGAATGGAGCATGTCTTGATGATGACAGTTGCTATGGTTTTAATTACCATGGGTTATTCGAAATCAAAGAAAAAAAATACTGATGCTGAAAAGTTTAAAGTAATTGCAGTTTTTTACACCATTGCATTTGCACTTGTTTTGGTAAGTATTCCTTGGCCATTTAGAGCAGCACTTGGTGGTAGTTGGATGTAATTAAGAAGAGGTAAAATTAAATGTCAGAAGGATTTTCGCATATTGAATCAAATGGTGAGTTTGCAGTCTTAGTTGGAGTGATAACGCCCCAGCAAACAGAGGACATGGCAAACGAGTATTTGGACGAATTGGCTTTTTTAGCTGAAACGGCTGGTGCTGAAACAAAACGTAAGTTTTTACAGCGCGTGGATCGTCCAAATCCAAAAACCTATGTGGGGTCTGGAAAGATTGAAGAAGTAAAGCAGTACATTGATTTAAATGGAATTGATATTGCCATTTTTGATGATGAATTAAGCCCTTCCCAATTGCGAAATATTGAGCGTGAATTGGAAATTAAAGTCTTGGATCGTAATAATCTAATTCTAGATATTTTTGCCAGTCGCGCGCAAACGGCTTATGCAAAAACGCAGGTTGAATTAGCACAATACCAATATTTATTGCCTCGCTTGTCTCGAATGTGGACGCATTTGGATCGTATTAAAGGGGGAATTGGGATGCGTGGACC
>JALQVX010000008.1 GCA_023263555.1 Crocinitomix sp. | reverse complement strand
ATAGAAATCGACTTCTCCTGGTTGAAGATTAGCCATAACCCAACCATACGTTTGATATTCGATATCAAAAAATTTAGCAGAGTTAAACCAAGGTCCTGGATTATAGGCCATACGGTTTCCACAAATGGACTGAGCAACAGTCTCGCCCATAATTCGACCGGTATACCAAACCTGTTCAATCGGACGACGACCATTTATAGATTGATCAAATTCGGCACAATCGCCAATTGCGTATACACCTGGTAAATTTGTCTCTAGAAAAGCATTGACTTTGATGCCACGATTTATTTCAAGCGGAGAATTTTTCAAAAAATCAACATTTGGCGAAACACCAGCAGTTAACCCTACAATTTGACATTCGATAAGTTCTCCTTTTTTTGTAAGAATAGCTTTGACTTGTCCATTGCCGTCGTCTATGATTTCATTTAATTCCTCATTAAATCGTAAATCAACGTGATGTTTTTGAATATGTCGAGAAATTAATGCCCCTTCTTCTTTTGGTAGCACATTTCCCCAAAAACGATCTTCTCGCACCAAGAATGTCACTTTAATTCCACGAGACATTAACATTTCTGCCAACTCCACACCAATCAATCCACCGCCAACAATAACAGCATGTTTAGCTGTTTTCGCTCGTTCTTCTAAATTCGTTAAATCTTGATATGAATATAATCCTTGAACTCCTTTTAAATCTTGCCCTGGCCATCCAAATTTATTCGACTTTGCACCGACGGCAAGAATTAATTTATCATAATTTACTGTGAGTCCATCCGCGCAAATGAGGTTTTTCGACTCGGGAACAAGTTTTTCTATGCGGTTAAAGATCAAATCGATTTTATTTTTTTCCCAAAACCAATCTTCATAAGGCTTAATGTCTTCAAATCTCATATGCCCCATGAAAACATACATTAATGCTGTACGTGAAAAGAAATACTCAGTCTCGGCAGAAATTACAACGATTTCATTATTACTGTTTTTTCGAATGTGCCGTGCTGCAGTTATTCCCGCTATGCCGTTTCCAATGATAACGATTTTCTCCATATTTTTCACTTAGGATCGAAATTTAAATGACCCAAAACGTTGACGATTTACGATCCAATACCTTACAAAGTAGATATTATTTTTCATCTCATTTGGAATTCTACCAAAACTTTGTTCAATAAATAACGTTCAATTTTGGAAAGTGAACGTTGATCTATTGCATAGACCGTGACAGAAATTTTATCCGATTCAATCCTATTCATAATTAGCTGTTGTTGAGGAACGGCCCACGGACAATTTTTCAACCACTTCTCGACAGTCGTCTGCAATTTATCACCATCCATCTCTCCAATCGGTAAAACAATTTTAGTTGAGAGTAATTTACCTTTTGCCTGTTGCTTTGCATGCACTTGATCGACTATTTTTCTATAGGGAATTGAGACCAATTCTTCACGATCAGTTCGCAATTGAACGGCCGTTAATCCAATTTTTTCAATCTGCCCCTTTACCTCATTAAACACCACAGTATCTTCAACTTTGTATGATTGTGATAACCTAAAAAACAGTCCTGGGAAAAAATTGCGCCAAAACGAGAATCCAATTAAACCAGCCACAAGAAGCATGATGAGAATAATCAATGGCTTTCGCACCAATAAAAAAGTCAAGGTGAACAAGGAAAAGCTTGCCCAAGCTAAGACTTCAATTCGAAAGCTTAACAACTTCATTTTTATCAACATTTTTTCCGACTCCAGGAGGGGAAATAGATAATTTCGGATCAAATAAAAGAATCCAAAAATTACCCCAGCAATTGTGAGAATGAGTAAAAAAGAATCGAAGCCAACGAAACGTTGATCAGGAAAGACCTGTGCATTTTCTTTAGTTAATAAATCCGGTGCCATGTAGCCAATTTTCTAAATAAGGTTTAACTGTTTTTTTTAGCTGAAATTCGCCGCGTTCATTTTGTTCAACCAATTGCGTATTGATCATATTATTGAGAATTTCAGACAACTGTTCGTCTTCAGCATCCCCATAAATTCGCTCAATTTCCTCCACTGATAAATTGTGATGGATAAAAAGTTGATACAAGATATTCTTCCAAGTTGGATCCTTTATTGCGGGAAAGTCATAGACAATCGGTTTACGCATCAACAAAGCATTATCAATTTGGTCGGTTGCTGAATTCACCCATTGTTGCAGCGCTAAGCCCACATTTCCCTGAGAAGAAGTATGAAATTTACCCAAATAATTATTCAGTTTACGAATTGAAAGATGTGTTTCTTTTTCTGCGTCAAATCGAATGCGTAGCCCGCCTACTTGATGACGAGTCCAGATTACTTCCCGTATTTGTCTATCGTTTAATGGCGCCAAGATAATGGTTTTTAAAACCGCATTTTGAATTACAGTCGTCCGACAAATCAAGCGGTATGCATGCGCATTTGAGGTAAGTATAAAGAAATGATTGGCATCATTATTTTTAATTAGACTTGCGAGGGCATTGATCAATACATCTCCACCTTCTGCTTTTAACCACCACTGTTCTAAATCTTCGAAAACAAGTGTTGACTGAGGCGGCATTTTCTTGAGAATGGTCTGAATTGAATCATTAATTCCTGTAGCGCGCTGCATGGCACTCGTTAAATCTTCAGTCGTCCAGGTCCGCTGAATCGGGGGAACAATTTTATACAAACTTCCGGTTAAGGATTGACTGGCAATATGCATGGCCAAATACGTTTTACCGCTTCCTGCTTCACCGCTAATTACAATTGCTCCTTTCACACCTGAGCGAATCTCTTTTATCGCGGCTTCAATTCGATTCAGTTCGAAACGACGATTT
>JALQVX010000338.1 GCA_023263555.1 Crocinitomix sp. | reverse complement strand
TTAATCATATAAAAAAGGGTGACCTAGAGATTCGTGAAGGTATTTGGGATCGAGAAGGGAATAGAGGATTAGAGTTAGATGGGATGACCGTTGGAATTATTGGTTACGGTAATAATGGAGCAGCATTTGCAAAGAAATTACGAGGATTTGATGTGAAAATTTTGGCGCATGATAAATATAAATCGGGTTATGGAGACGAGTTTGTGACAGAGGCGACTTTATCTGAAATTCAGGAAGAAGCAGATGTGCTAAGTTTGCATGTTCCCCTCACTCCGTTGACGAAGGGTTTGATAAATAACCGGTTCATCCATCAGATGAATAAACCTTTTTATTTGATCAACTTATCACGAGGAGCAATTGTGAATACAGCTGATTTAATGGATGCGTTGGAAACAGAGAAGGTACAAGGAGCGTGTTTGGACGTGTTAGAGTACGAAAAGACTTCGTTTGAAGATATGTTTAATGATGGAAATGAAATGCCACTGCCTTTTAAATACTTGATTAATGCTGAAAATGTAATTCTTTCACCACATGTTGGTGGGTGGACAACTAACTCTTATTTTAAATTGAGTTTGGTATTATTGGAAAAAATTAAGGTATATTACAATAAAAATTAATTTTTCAAACAGTTATTAACACTATTTACTTGGAGCTAGATTCCCGTTTTTAAAGGAGAAATCATTGCAAATCATAGTTTTAATAAAGAATTGATCGTTAATTAAATCTCGATATATGTTTTGACAAGCAATATATTTTTTATATTTTCGTTCACAAAGCATTACGTGCAAGATTAACAAAGAAATAAAAACCGAAAAATATAGTATTATGAAAAAAGCATTTTTAGCAGGAGTTTTGGGAGCGTTCGCTCTTGGTATGGTAAGTTGTGGTGGTGGACACGGTTCATGTGATGCCTATAGAAAATCTGATTATACGAAATATAAAGAAGTGAAATCTCAAGATATGGGAATAACGAAAATCTTTACATCAGTAAAGAAAAATACAAAATAATAAGCTTAATTTAAAAGCAAAAAAACCGTCTGATATGAATCGAGACGGTTTTTTTATGCTTATATAGTTAGGATTAGCCGATTACCTTGGAGTTCTCAAAATGTAGCTCTCCATCTTTTAAATCAATTAGGACTGAGCTATCTTGGCCAATTTTCCCGCCTAGTAGAGCCTTAGATAATTCATTCATTAAGACTTTTTGGATCACCCTCTTCACCGGTCTTGCGCCAAATTGTGGATCATATCCTTCAAGTGCAATCCATTCGAGTGCCTCGCTTGTAGCTTCTATGTAAATTTGAGACGCCTTAAGTCTGTTTTGTAGTAATTTGAATTGAATTTCTACAATGGATAGGACATCTTTTCTCGTAAGTGGTTGGAACATAATGGTCTCATCAATACGATTCAAAAATTCGGGACGTATTGTTTTACGCAATAATTCGAAGATTTGCTTCTTTGTATCTTCCACAACCTGCTCTTTATTCCGATCGGTAAGATGTTCAAAATTATCGCTGATGATATGTGCGCCCAAATTGGATGTCATGATGATAATCGTATTTTTAAAATTCACAGTTCGACCTTTGTTGTCGGTTAGACGTCCATCATCCAGTACTTGTAAGAGAATATTGAAGACATCAGGATGGGCTTTTTCAATTTCATCTAATAAAAGAATCGAATAAGGTCGTCTTCGCACCGCTTCGGTCAATTGTCCACCTTCATCATATCCAATATAACCTGGAGGGGAACCAACTAATCTACTTACCGAGTGTTTTTCTTGATATTCACTCATGTCTAGGCGCGTTAACGCTTGTTCATCATTAAATAGATAACCAGCTAATACTTTGGCTAATTCGGTTTTTCCTACCCCTGTCGTTCCTAAGAATATAAAAGAACCGATCGGCTTCTTTTCGTCTTGTAACCCAGCTCGGCTTCTTCGAACAGCATCCGAAATGGCGATTATTGCATCTTTTTGACCTACGACACGCTCGCTTAACACCTCTTCCATTTTCAACAATTTTTCTCGCTCGCTTTCTAACATCTTAGAAATTGGAATACCGGTCCATCTTGAAACGACCAATGCAATTTCTTCAGAATCAACCTCTTCTTTTATCATTTTCGAATTGTGCTGAATGACAATTAACTCATCCTTCAGTCGAACGATTTCAGCTTCTTCTTCTTTGATCTTCCCATATCTAATTTCAGCGACTTTCTCATAATTGCCTTCACGCTCCGCTTGATCCGCTTCAAATTTTAATTTTTCAATGGATTCGTTTCCTGCTTGAATAGCATCAATGACATTTTTTTCAGCTTGCCATTTTGAAAGGAATTCGGTTCGTTTATCATTGAGTTCAGCCAATTCATCCGCTAAGGCATTTAATTTATGTTGATCTTTCTCCCGTTTTATTGCTTCTCTTTCAATTTCTAATTGCATAATTTTACGCTCAATTTCATCCAATTCCTCTGGTTTACTATTGATTTCCATACGTAAGCGTGAACAAGCCTCATCAATCAAGTCAATCGCTTTATCGGGCAAATGACGCTCAGTAATATAGCGTTGCGAAAGTTCTACCGCAGAAATAATCGCTTCATCTTTGATGAGTACTTTGTGGTGAGTCTCATATTTTTCCTTGATTCCGCGCAGAATAGAAATCGCATCTTCGGCAGATGGTTCATCAATCAAGACGGTCTGAAAACGACGAACGAGAGCTTTATCTTTCTCAAAATGTTTTTGATATTCATCTAAGGTTGTTGCGCCAACGGCACGTAATTCTCCACGCGCCAAAGCGGGCTTCAAAATATTGGGAATGTAGGAGATTTAATTTATGAAACTACCACTAAGTTAGATGAT
>JALQVX010000308.1 GCA_023263555.1 Crocinitomix sp. | reverse complement strand
CTTTACTCGTTTTAACCATTATTGCCTTTATTAGCACGTCTATTGCGATTAAAACGCAGTACATTATTTTAACAGCAATCGTTTTATCTTTGTTGTCGATCTTTTTTGGAGATGCATCTAATTTAGCAACCGAAACAGTTGCTGTTGTGTCCAACGAAAACGTGAGTATGGCAGCGCTCTTTGCAATTTTCTTTCCTGCCGTTACAGGTTTTACCGCCGGCGTTGCAATGTCAGGTGATTTAAAGGATCCCAAAAAAGCAATCCCTTTTGGAACAATGGGGTCTATTGCGGTTGGTTTCATTATTTATTTGGCCTTAGGTATTTTTTTGGCGGTCATGGTGGCGCCAGATGTACTGATCAATAATGGAAAAGTTCTTTTTGATTATGCAGCTATTGGTTTGCTTGTCTACTTTGGTGTCTGGGGAGCGACACTTTCTTCTGCGCTCGGTGGAATTTTAGGTGGACCGCGTATTTTGCAAGCTATGTCGGTGGACAAATTAACACCTAAAGTGTTTGCAGCAGGTGTTGGAGCAGGAAATGAACCTCGAAATGCGCTTATTCTCACAGTAATCATTGCTGAATGCGGTATTTTGATAGGAGACTTAAATGTCATTGCCGAAGTTGTGTCTATGTTTTATCTCGCAGCGTATGGTTTTATTAATCTTTCCTTTTTTCTTGAGAGTTGGGCAAGTTCTGATTTTAAGCCAACCTTCAAAGTCAATAAATGGTTTGGGTTAATTGGGTTTGTGGTCACGTTCATCATCATGTCTCAATTGAATTTATTGGCAATGGTCGCGGCATTTATCATCATTATTGGAATTTATTTCTACCTCTCGCGCAAGCAAATAACGTTGGGAACAGGTGATATTTGGCAATCGGTTTGGGCGACTATAGTAAAGAAAGGTCTCAAAAGAATGGACGCCAATAAAGATCATAAGCGAAATTGGAAACCAAATACACTCCTCTTCAGTACAGATCAGCGACAACGGTCCAAAATGATTGAGTTTAGCAAAGCCATTTCAGGTCAAAGTGGCATTATTACCAACTTTGATTTACATGAAAATCCTGAAGCGAAGGTTCTCTTTCCAAAAAGTAAAGAAGTTGTTAAGGATGAAGAATTGGAGAATCACGGCATCTTTGGACGTAAATTAGAGGTTCAAAATATTTTTAAGGGAATCGAAAGTATCGCCTGTACATTTGGCTTTTCTGGTATTGAACCAAATACTGTCTTAATGGATTGGCCCGGTCAAACCAAGGATCCAATTTGGTTCACTGAAATGACAGCTAAACTCATTGATCTCGATTACAATGTACTCTATTTGGATTATGATGAAAGATTGGGCTTCAGACGCAAAGAGAAAATTGATTTGTGGTGGAGAGGTGTTGGAAATAATGCCGAACTCATGCTTTCCTTGGCAAAATTCATCACGGCCTCTCCTGATTGGTCGAGGGCATCCATTCGCATCTTGCTTGTTAACGATACGAATGTTGATTTTAAAGTGGTCGAAAATCGAATTCGAAATGTTGTCGAGCAGTTCAGGGTAAAGGCCGAAATTCGAGTAGTGAACAATGAGGTGGATCAAAAACCGATCTATGATTTGATGAAATTACATTCTTCAGAAGCAGATTTGGTTTTTGTCGGTATTCCTGAAATCAATGAAAATGAACGGGATGATTTTGTGATGAGAACCAATAATCTCGTCAGTGTTATTGGAACAACACTGTTGGTGAAGGCATCATCTCACTTTGATGAAACAGATCTTAAATTAGAACAGATTAATTTGCAAAGTAAAGAGCGAGAAATTGAGGAGAATGCTTTGGTTGAACTTAGTCATTTTGCAAGTCAAATTTCACCCATTAAAAAGTTAGATCAAGAACTCCACTTGTCGGCGAATCATCTCATGAAATTGGCGATACAACCGATTGAGAATTATCATCAAACCTTGTTTTCGAAGGTCACAAAAGGGATGGACAATTTCTTAGCGTCAATTCAGACGAAGGAATCCAAAATTGAGGTTCACGCTGCTTTGCAAACGGTGTTAAATGATATTCGTGTTTTTTATAAAGATGCTATTGACCATCAATTGCCCGTTGTATTCGAACAGTTTGATGTTGAGTGGAGAGCTTATCTGGATACTAAAGAAGAATTGGTTGCCTACGCAGACAAAAAAATTCAATTCGCCCCAGACATGAGAGGGGAGATGGCGCAACTGGTAACGGATGAACATATCTCAAGAAAAGTGCTTTTTCGTGATTCCATTCAAAAGTATTGGCTGAGTGTTGGATTAAGGAATGATTTTGAAGCGTTGAATGAGTTTGGTTATCAGAATCTTATTTTATTGCATCAAAGTAAAAATATTTTGCATCAAGTGATTTGGGAATTGCTAGCAAATATTGAAAAAGAAGGAATTGTTCAGCAAGACATTGAGGCGAGCAAAATTAAAATTAATTCGGCCTTAGAAAGGTTCAACGCAGAGGCCTTGCAATTGGCCACCAATTTTTATTCTGGAATAAGAAACAAGGAGAGATCAGCGCTAAATGATTTAGCAGAAGTCTTTTTAGCGAAAGATTATCGCGTCGTTTTAAGCCAAAAATATCCCTTATTGTCTACAGGTGAATTACAGCATTTTCGTAAGGAAAGTATAGCTTACCCCACGTATTTTTACCGTAATTTAATCTTGTTTACACATCACCTGCGATCAGATCTTTATTTATTAGCGTTTTCCACGAAAATTCAAGGTCTTACGGATCAAATTTTGGATTATACAGATGAAAATTATCTTAAAAAAATTCATCAGAATATCAATGATATTAAAGGTCAATTAGTCGAATTTACCGCCAAAATTGAACGCAGTGAAGATCAAAAAATATTGGGTAGTGCTATTCGTATTTCTCAAGAGTTGTTTTTCAATTCTGAATATGTGATCGCAAAACTCTTGGCTGGTATCAACGAGTTTAATAGCGCCATTCCTAGTGAGGTCGAATTAATGACCGCGAAGTCAATAAACGGCATTCGTGAAGAACAAGGTAAAGCTTTGATAACGGAAAAAATAGCGCTCAAGGAAATAACGGATTATTTGACACGAACACATTTTGTAGACCCTATTCACGAGCGCATCCAAGTCTTTTACGATCAACTGAAGAGAATTACCGGCCTAATTATGGGGGCTGCTAATAATTTGCAAAAAGGAATTGATACGTACGCTCATTCACACGATAAACAGGTCTTGATTGAAGCCATTTCAAAAGATACAGAAACGATTGAGGAGTTGGAGAATGAAGTGGATAATATTGGACTGGGATTCACCACTGAATTATTTGATCGTCAAGAACTATTACGTAAAGAGCTAGATGTCAATCATATCATTGAGCAAGTTGAAAATTTGCGTCAGTATGTCAAACAACAGAAACGACGAAACGTATTGTTAGACAAGTTTCAAGAAGTGAATAAAAAGGCGACACGTAAAGTCGGCAGTCTTTTGTCTTACCTCGTTCAGAAAAAGCAGGATAGAACGGCGTTTGAATATAAATCCAAGTACGCGGACATTATCAGTGAGCAAGGGAAATTATCTGAATTCATGACTACCATTGGTAGCCAAACGGATCTTCCTTTTTATTATGAGCAATTATTTACAGGAACGCATTATTC
>JALQVX010000260.1 GCA_023263555.1 Crocinitomix sp. | reverse complement strand
AATCGAAATCTTTTTGTTCAAAGGAATAGATAAATTTACCTTTAAGATCAGTCGCTTCAATAACCGACTCTATCACCTCTTCAATATTCACTTCCTCCAATTCTTGATCCACCAACTTGCTTTCAAATTTTGAAATTCTCAAAAAATTCTCAACTAATCCCAGACCATTGCCGCTTGTCTTCTCTAATTTATCAGCAATTTCTAAAACACGTTGATCATTTTCTAATTGAAGGTGTTTTTTGAGCATTTTCGAAAGATTTATTGTATTGATCATGCTGTTTTTTAAATCATGAGAGACATGATAATTAAACCCATCTAGCGCTTCGATAATTGTGTGCAAATTTTCATTTGTTTCTACAATTTTACGCAACATATGTTCCGAACTTTCTTCCAATATGATTAATTCACGTTCAAATTGGAGGTAGGTTTTATTGACGGCCTCAATCAGCTCATCTAGCCCCTCGGTTCGCTCCAAATTGTTAACCGTTTTTCTAACCTGTCGCGACAATAATCTATGCATATCGTTACTCATAATATTTCTGAAATTATGGCTAAAGTTATCGTTTGATTGTGCAATTTACAATTGTTTTCGAAGCCACTTCGAGAAAATTCTCCTTACGAGTAAAATCCGAAATATTTGGCATTAGAACCGAAAACATTGTTTAGTTCAACAAACTCTTCGTTCGCCATATCTTGAAGAACGACTCTTCGTCCAACGCAAGAAATCGCAAAAATAAATTCATTCAACGAGCTTTCAGAAATACACTCGTTAGCGAGGTCAAAGGTCGAATCGAGCAATTGCATAGTCCTTGACTTCATTAATTTAACTGTTGAACCGATCGGCATATTTCCTGCATATGTAATTGTTTTGCCGACATGATCAACCGCTATAGGCGTTCGAATAACTCCTTCATTCAATTCATCCTCGACAAAAAATGGATAATACAGCATATTGTGCGTAAAACTCTCGTCCGTTTCTGAATGCATAAATTCACTCAAGATTTCGTACGCATTTTTGTTATTCAATTCAATCAATTTATTTTTATCCGATTTCGTGATCAAAAACTCGAGCCCCAAACTTGACCAACCTGAATCTTGTCTTGAGACTATTTCTAGCTCTTCTCCGAATAATGCAACGGCAGCAATTTGACCACTGCGCGGCTCTTCATCTAATCCAACGAGCGTGTCTTTGAACCGAGTTCCGTCTCCTGCAATACCTCCTAAGATTTGTAATCCAGCATTGGTATGTGTGTTTACTCCCTTAATTAAATCCGTTCCATTGATAAGTCCACCATCAGTAATAAGAATTAATGCCTTTGCATCCGACTCAAGGTCTGACCCTATACAACTTCCGAGTTGATAATCACTCTCAAAATCTTCTGAGGAATAGGATCTAGCTTTCACGGACGACTTTTCAAATTCAAGGACGCACACCAATTCGTTATCGTCTTCGATTTTATCAGAAATAAAATGACCCGCTGTACTAAACATAACAATTGTTGCCTGTGGATATTTAGACTTAAGCCGTTTATGATACCCCTCTTTTTTAGACAATCTATTAAAAGCAAAAAAAAACAATGTGGCATTCTCGTTTGTTTCTTGAGCATCAAGCTCGGAATAATAAAAATTAGTTATCACCATTGTCTACCCATTTTTCTTTCATATCGCTTATAAAATCTGGGCCAATTTTACAACCGAAGAAAATCATATCATCTGTTTGTGTAATTTTAAAATCATCTGTCCATTCAAGAACTTGCTGTTCAAACTCAACCTTCAAGTCTTCAATAGATTTTGCATTATTTTCTTGTATAAACGTTAACAAACGACGAACACCTATTTTTTTATGGCGGTCCCCACCAAATTGATCCGGAATTCCGTCTGAAAATAGATAAATTCCTAATTCGTCAACGATCGACCATTTATATTCAGAAAAATCGTCAACAAGGTTGTCTTGAAATTCTCCGATCGATCGCTTATCGCCTTTAAAGATGATTTGCTCACCGTCTTTCATGAGGACAAGTGGACGTCTCGCTCCCGAAAAGTGCAATTGATTATTATTAAAATCAATCATCAACAATCCGACATCCATTCCGTCCGTCAAATCATCTTCACTGGCAGAGAGTGCCTTTTTTACATAGCGATCTGCGTGCTCTAGAATTTCAGAAGGATAAACCAAGCCATGATCAAAAATAGCATTATTCAGCGAAGCCGCGGCTATCGAAGTGATCATTGCACCAGGAACGCCATGACCTGTACAATCAGCCACTGCGATATACAAATAAGGACCTTTTCTTTTTACAAAATAAAAATCGCCACTAACAATGTCTTTTGGCTTATAGAAGAAAAAATGTGGCGGCATCTCTTCTTCAAGCGTTTTTGCGGTTGGTAGAAATGAGGATTGAATTCGTTTCGCGTAAGAAATACTCGAAATCATGTCCTGATTTTTTTGCTCAATTATGATTTGCTGCTCTTTGATTGACTGAATATTATCCAGTACAATCAAGTATTGGGTTACCTTTTCAGCCTCATCTCGAACAGGATCTAAGGATATCTTATACCACTCTGTGCAATTGTTCCGATTCAATGGAACTTCAACTTTTATGGACGAATGCGATTCAATGGCTTGACTTAATATGTCTAATATTTCAGAGGATTGATTTAAAATTAAAAAACATGACTCAAATTGCCGACCTATGAGTGTATCGAAGGTAAAACTAAATTCATTCAAAACCGCGTCATTGAACCAATTGATCGTGAGTTCAAGATCCGCAATCAATACCGGTGTTTGCGTTCGTTCAACAATCAATGAGGTCTGTTTAAATTGAAATTCCTTGTTTTTCTGTTCTGTGATATCAATCAAGACATCAATACCTTCAATTAATTCGCCATTGTCATCCGTAATTTGCGAGGTATTCAGTAAAACCCAGATCAATCTTCCATTTCTTGTATAATGCGGAATTTCAATTGGAACTCCAAGTTGAATTCCACCGTCAAGTATTTCATCATACTTTTCAGTAAAAAACGCCCCAACACCAAATAATTGAGAAGGGCGGTTTCCGACAATCTCATCAACTTCAAATTCGAAAATTTGTGCATAGGAACTATTACACCAAGTCACTTGCCCAAGTTGATTAACGGTACATACGCCCGCTCCCAGTGCATTTGTAACTTTTGATAATCGCTGTGCCTCAAGATTTGCTTTTTGCTGAAGCGTGATATTCGTACCAATTCCAATATAAAACCGTTGACGAATCAATTGAACATGCCATTCAATAATCATTGGCGATTGCCCGGGTCCTTCAATGACTTGTTGAAATGCCGGAACAGGCTCATCCTTCTCTAATGCACGCGTAATTTCTTTTTTTCGTGCTTGGATTTCTTCCTCGGTTATGCAGCAAAACGTCCACCATTTTTCAAATTCAAATCCATTTTTATCAAAATCAAATTCATTTGCAGCAAAATCATTCATATAGATGATCTCGCCAAAATGATTGTAGACAAAAACGAATTTATCGTATTGTGTTAAAACACTTTCAGAAAATTCGAGAATGCTCAATCGGTGTAATTTAACTTTTAGACTGTAGCTTAGAATCACTAATCCAAACGGAATAAAAAAGAGATACAGTGACGTGTCTTGCGTTAAATCATGTATCTGAAAACAAGCAATAGTATATACGATAAAGGTTCCAACAGAGAATATAACGGTTTGAATAATGCGATCAAAAAGAAAGGATAAGGCGATAAGATACAGTAAAAGTTGTACAGTTAATAAGCTATTGAAATCATTGTCAATTATTCGGTAAGTCAGAACGCCTTCTCCTATCAATCCCGTTGCACACGTTAAATAGGCCCACTGTTTTTTTGAACCCTTGCTCAAGGTAACAAGCAACATAATTCCTAAAAAGGACAAGGAAAAAATGAGAACCAACGGCAGACTTGGTTTGTAAAAATGAAGTTGATAACTGAGGATGAATTCACTCAAGAGCAAAATCACTAAAATTATCCCATTAATCGTTAATAACCGTACTTGAAAGTCTGGCTTTTCTGCATAAAAATGACGTGTGGACTTATCAAAGATGCTCACGTTTCGTTATTATCGGTTTAAAATAGTCATCCAAAGAAACAAAAAATAGTGAACATGACTCATGTCACATCAAACTTATTCGATAAATAACTTGTTTAATCGACGAAATAAATGAATTAACCGAAATATGAATTAATTCAATCTTAACGCACAGGCATTGATCACCTCTTCATTCCAAAGCATTTTATAATGCCCTATTTTCTCAAATGTTACGATTTCTGCCGCTGGGAATGCTTTCTTTACTTCAACCGAATGTTCATAAGAAAGCACTTTGTCGTATTTGTCGTGAATGAGCACTAAGGATTTGAAATCGACCTTTTTTAACTTATTTTCTACGCTCACATCTGCAATCGTTTCACCCAATTTAAATTCAACGAGCTGCAAGAGTGCTGTGTAGGCTTTCGGTCCTAAATGAATCATGTCTTTGAATGCTTCAAAAATATGCTCGACACGATTTGGGTTTGTGAGGAAAATGAGGTTCTCCACTTTATAATCGGTTTCGGATAAAGCAAAAGCTGCGACACCCGAGCCAAATGAATGACTGATAACCGAGAAAGGTTCTGTCGGATTGATGGCTGTCAACAATGCTTTAAAGGCTTGTTTACACTCCAATAAATTCGTTGAACGTTTTTTTGAAAAGGCGTGCCCAGGAAGGTTTAATGCAATGACATACCGATCCATTTCAAGTAATTTATCGGCTATTTTTGACAAACTTCCCGCATTCGAATCCCACCCGTGAACGAGGAAGACGAGTGGATGCGCCGGATTTCCGAGCGTGTAATAATCTACAGTGTCCGAATCATAAGCCAATGTTGCTTTGGTTGTTTTATCGAAAAAAAAGGCTTCTCGGGGGCGAATGGATTTTTTGCGCACTTTTTGGAAGACCTTGAAACTGCTACGAGCAGCCATCTTTGGTGCAACGACTGAATAGATACTGAAATAGGTTTGTATCGCTCTTATTTGTTTATTCATTGTTGTTTTATACCAATCGGTATATTTTTAGTTAAAAAAATTTAGCGCATCATGTCGTCTACTTGCTTGTCTAAGAGATTCATCATTTGCTGAATGTAGGTATCGTCATTCATGGTAACAGCCATAAAAATACTGCCTTCGATTAGCGCAAAAAAACTTCTTGATGCTGCATGGGCGTCAATATCCAATTTAATTTCACCTGCTTCTTGCGCATTGCGAATCATTTTTTCGATATAATATTGAAGCTTTTGAATGACATCTTGCACACGACCGAGGAGCTCCGAATTTTGATGATTCGCATCCACGCCAATATTAATAATTGGACAACCGCCGATATCGATTGTATAGTGTCGATAACGCCTATAAAAACTGATGAGTTTTCGCAATTGTGCTAATGGCGACTCGATTGGTGCCAATTCGGATTTAATTTTTTCAACAACTAAATGGATATTGAATTCGAAAGCGGCAAAGGCTAAATCTTCCTTGTTTTTGAAGTTGCCATAAATAGCCCCTTTTGTCAAACCAGTAGCAGCCGTTATATCAGACATACTCGTTCCATTATATCCATTTTTATTGAATATTGGTGCAACGGTACTGATGATAAAACGAGTTGTTTGCTCTGCTTTTCCATTCATAATAACAAAGGTAGGTAAAATATTATACCGATCGGTATTTTATCCTAAATTTTATATAAACTCGGCTAATTCAAGCCAACGTCCTTCTTTTTGCTCAATCTCCGCTGCAACTTGATTCAGACGTAGTGCTGTTTTTGATGCCTCATCTCCCGAAAGTGCTCCGCTATTTAGTTTATTCATGAGGTCTTCACGCTCTTGCACTAATTTTTCAATTTCGCTTTCCAAACCTTCAAACTCTACCTGTTCTTTATAGGATAATTTTAAACGCTTCTTTTCTGGTTCAACTGCAGCAACTTTCACAGGTACTTCCTTTGCTTTTTCCTTTGCGACTTGGTTTTCTATCCTTTCATCTGCCACCTCTTGTTTCAAGTATTCGCGATAAGCGGTGTAGTTTCCAATGATGTCTTTTATTTCTCCTTCTCCTTTAAAGTAAAAAGTGTGTTCAACTAATTTATC
>JALQVX010000208.1 GCA_023263555.1 Crocinitomix sp. | reverse complement strand
CGATCTCTCTAACCCTTCATTCGCGGTATTACGGCGTTATAAATGAATGGCGTCAAACGTTTTTGCAAAGTTTAATAGTAATCGACTGGTCCACGATCTTCTCTTTTAAAAATAAATGGATGGAAAAATTCTCGAAGAATTAGTACAATTTTTCAGTATTACCGAAATGCAAAGTTGACCCAAATCAAGAGTTTTTCTATATGTGGTCGTTTTTTGCAGCTTATCTAAAATTTATTTAAATCCCCAACTTTTGAACCTGATCCCTTATTGTTTTATATGCCTTAAAGTCGGACGCATCAATCTCCCATGTTTTAATAAAGCCATTATAAAGTTCAATGATCACAAAATTCTTCTCGTGCCGTATGTCTTTTAATTCAGACCAATGGATGGTTTGGTGCAATTTATTTGGAAGTCTAATCCCATCTTCGGAGCAGCTAATTGAGCTGGCGAACTTGTGGTAGTAGTTGCCAATACTCATAGCTATTGAAATTCCAATAAAAAACACCATTGATTCTTCGTCTAATTTGAATTTCTCAGGAAGCCAAAGCATATAGAAGGCTAGAAAAAGTATTAACAGTATGAGTTCTAAAATTACGGAGGGACCTGAATGCACCACACGACAATAGTCAATAGCTTCTTTTAGAAGTGTTTTTGTTTTTAGAAATTTCACCACGGCAACAGTAAAAAAGAGTAGTGTTGTCCCAATTAATAACGAAATACTTTTCGTTTAGCTACCAATGTAAAGAAGAGCCAAGGCAATAAGGGGAATTATTCTTCCAATTGGACCGAATAGAAGAGAGGCGCTAATGTTGAAAATCATGTCGTTATTGTTTGGGTTTACTTTTAATTTCGATTATTTTAATCAAATCACGTTTGAATAAAAATAGTAAAATAGACTAAATTAGAGTGGTTGAATGATCAAGAAAATGAAAGGGACAAAAAGCAGGTAGATTTTCGAAGAGAAATATTCATTAACCCAAAACTTATGAAAAAGTAAAACTTCTACTCTGTCTACCTGCACTACAAATTTATAAAGAATTATTTAATCTACAAGCAAGAAAATTATTTTTTTTATTTTTTTATTCTTCATCATGAATGATCTTCACTCGACCGACCTCTCCTGTGTCGAGCATCACCTTAATACCATGGGGATGATTGGGTGAATTAGTTAAAATACGTTTAACATATCCTTCTGTTAATGCGCCACTTCGTTGATCTGCTTTTTGCACAATTTCGACTAGTCCTCCAATGGCAATATGCTTTCGAATTTGCCCGCTTTTAGACGTTTCTTCTGACATTAAAAAATGATTTTAGTGTTTGGTAATGCTTTCTGAATACGCAACCTTTCCACTCCATCCAATTGATTACCTCCTAGGTTTAGGTATTTTAAATTAGTCCAGTTGGATAAATCTTTTGGCAATTCACTGAGTTTATTTCGTTTCAAGCTTAAATAGAGCAGGCTATTTAAAGCATTAAAATTTGCTGGAATAATCGAAATCGAATTTTCCGAAAGCTCTAGTGATTTTAAATTTTGAACGCGATCCAGTTTTAATTTTACCAGGATATCGTTATTAATTTCGGCAGCAAATAATGTAATTATTTTAAGGTTAGGGCAATGAGACGCTAAATTCCACAAAGTTGTGTCTGAACTGGCTAGAACTTCTACAAAACCAATATCCTGCAATTGAAGTTCCTCAATTGATTTTCTAAAGGGATGATTGGCAAGTGTGAAAATGAAATCGGGATTAATGCCAATATAATAGTCACCAGGGTTCTCTGATTTTAAAGTCATGATCAAAGGAAGATCGTTCAAATCAAATTGATTCTCAGCGGCCTTAGCATATTCCCGAACCTCAAGCAAGGTTTTGGTCAGTTTAGCACAAATCATTTTGACATCCGCTTCATTTTCAGCTTTGACTGCTAAGTCAACCGGAAATACGTCTTTTCTGAAATGTGTGTTATGCGTCGATAATTCGTCTAAAAGTTGATCAATTTTGGTGTGATAGACGTTGGCCTTTTCATTTTTACCGCTGATTGACAAGGCAAATAGTGCATTGTTGACAGCCATACCGTCAACAGCAATTTTAAGGTAAGTATAGTCTTCAGTTGCTCGAACAAGAGGTGTGCAACAAACTAACAACACGAGAAGTGTAGTAATGGATTTTCGCATAGAAATAGTTGATCGTGGATTATCGGAAATTAAGATACATTTTTTTTATTTACAAAAAACAATGCGCTTAAAAATTATCGACGAGTAACCTAACTATTCGATTATTGACGCTCGCCCAAAAAGGTAAGTAATTTTTCTGCCATGAGGGTCGGAAAGTCCTCAATCAATAATTCTGAACCATTTTCAATTTTGTCAACGGTGTCTTTGGATGACGCAGGTGGCCAATTTAAATTTTGGTATTGATTTTCCCAATTTAGAGATTGAGAAGCCGAACCAACAATCATTAATAAAGCGTTTTCGCTTGAAGGATAGTGAAATTGAGTTAAAAATTCACGTGAAGTCAAGTATTCAAAATGCCCGATTATGCCAGCGAATTTATTTGCTTCAATTCCTGCTAAATATCCTTTTTTTTCCTTTTCGCTTAGCTTGTCCGATCCATCATTGTCGCCCAAATAATTTTTGACATAGGATGCCGCTCTCCAATTCATATTAAAAACACCCATTTTTGCGAGCAAACCAATGGATAATTGATTCTTATTCGTCAAACCGGCCGCATTTAATAAAGGATTGATCAAAACAGTTTTATCAACCATTTCAGGATGATCACGAAGGATCGGTGCAATCCATAAACTCCCCTCTGCTTGTGTAACAAAATTACATTCCGTAATCGACAAAGAATTTAACAGTTCCAGTAATCTATTCGCATGATGTTGAGGATCATAAATAATTGTTCCATCAGGACAATCACTTTCTCCAAAGCCGAGCATATCAGGAACAATGACGCGAAACCCTTTTTGGCTATATTCATTCAATAATGAGCGGTACATCCAACCGGAAGAGGCAACACCGTGAACCATCACAATCACATGGCCTTTACCTTCGTCTCGATAGCGCATTGGTCCCTCTGATGTGTTGATGCACGAATGCTTAGCAACAAAATCTGCATAGCTTATAGAATCATTCGCCACAGCACTGTATGGAATTAGAACAATGAAAAGAAAGGCAGTTAAGGTAATGGGGAATAAGTAGGTAGTGCTATTTTTCATTGCTGTTTTAATTTGAAGCTGATTTTTCGTCGTATTTGGCTTTTTTATTAACAATGTCGCTCAAATTTAAGCGCAAGGCTTTTACCGAAATACTGATCTCCCAAAATGAAATGCCAAGTGATATTAAGAGCATCAATAAACTCAATCCAAAGGTGTATATTCCCGCCTGATTCCATTGAATAAAAAGTAAAAGCATAGCAAAAACAGAGAGGAAGAGGCTGAGTACACCTCCCATTTGCATATAACGGATCAAGGTTAGACGTAAATTTAAGTTCTGTATTTCTAATAGGGTTGTTGTGCTCTCGTTTTCGTCATAGAACTTTTTTAAACTGCGAATGATTTGCGCAATTGTCAAAAAGCGATTCGTATACGCCAATAGAATCAAAGAGGTCGCACTAAAAAGTAATGCAGGTGTACCTATTGTTAGTTCCATCTTATTCGCGATTAGATTCGGGATAAAAATTAAGATAATTAATAAAGATTGGAGCGCCTTTTACAGTTGGATTATTTGACATTAATTCAATATCCCCATATAATTCATCCATTCCTTCATAATCTGCCTCGTAGTCAAAATCCAGAGTGATTCCTACGCGACATGAAGCAAGTTTGCTACCTCTTTCGGCAAAAACACCTCCTCCATAATCCCACCCAAAACCACTAAATTCGAAAGGTGCACCGTTCCATTTTTCTAAATCTACAATTGACATACCTGTCTGCAATCCACTTTCTGAAGGAACCATTTGTTTGCCTTTCACATTATAATCATTGTCATAGATTTGATAGTAAGCCTCAACCATTTCTAATTCATTGGGATGTTCTTCTTGCCAGATATAGCGAATCGTATAGCCCGTATTTGGGTCGCTCAATACAGAAGCCATCAACATCAATGTGCCTTCGCCATACCAAGCCGTGTCTTCAACAATGTATTCTTCGCCAAACTGTTGGTATAAATCCGCTTTATTCGTTATCGTTGCGTAATCTTCTAAATAGACAAAAGGAGAGAGTGATGCCGCCTCAGCTTTCAGGGTGTCGTCACTAACTATAACCGCTGTGTCATAGTTCTCTGTTTCCAAATTTTCATCTGACGATATGCTAGTGCATCCAACCATGATTGCACTGAAAGGGAAGAATAGAAAGAGACCTAATTTCATAGTGTTAAATTTATTCCTTCAAAGATAATGGAAAAAATT
>JALQVX010000158.1 GCA_023263555.1 Crocinitomix sp. | reverse complement strand
AGCATCAATTTCAATATTCGGAAAACGTTTTTTAAAATAATGGATTAATGTTCCCCCTCCTACTCCTAAGAGAAGCATTTTTTTTACTTTAACTTGTGGTGAAAATTCACAGATATTGCATGCTTGTATAAGCATTGTATTTATATATTTAGAGTGTTATGGTGAGTAAATTAGATTTTTTTATAATTGACGACTCGGATGTCAATAATTATTACACAGAAGATTTATTGGATGAATTTGAATTTACAAATTCGGTCTCAACTTTTTTGAGAGCGCAGGAAGGATTAACAGAATTAATGCGCCGTGTAGATGAAAATGATAACATTCCAAACGTTATTTTATTGGATATTCGTATGCCAGAAATGGACGGTTTCGAATTCATTGAAGAATTGGAATATCGTTTAGAAGAACGCACGATTGATACGAAGATCTTCATTCTAACTTCAAGCAAACACAGAAGAGATGTCGAAGCTTTTGATAAGCAGTCGATCGCTTGTGAATTCCTCAATAAACCATTGAATAAAGCAGAATTGTTAACCGTTCTAGGAAAACACTTTAGTTAATAAATCAGATTTGTGAGAAATACTCGATTAAATTATACCCTTTTTGGAATTGGGTTTGGCTTGGCGTTTCCACTCTTAGCGATCATTTCTGATTGTTTTATTTTTAACAAACTACCGTTCCAATTTAATTCTGTTATAGTTCGAATTCAGCAAAATCCGATTCACTATATCATTTTTTTAGCGCCTTTTGTCTTAGGGTATACATTTTTCAGAATCGGAGGCTCAATGGCTTCACGTTATCTATTAACAAAGCGCTTAAGACAATCAAATACAGCATTGAATGAAAGCAATCAATTGCTCGACGCCTTCAATTATCATGTGAGTCATGATCTTAAAACAGTGCTGAATAATCAATTGACATTAGCTCACATGATCGACAAATATGTTCAACAAAAAGAGTATGATCGGGTACTTGAAATTTCTCAAAAATTACAAGAGGTTGGTGCCAATGGCTTAAACACGGTGACTAGTTTTTTAAAAATTGGAGAAGAAGGTTTTGGTTATGAAAATGATGAGTCGATTCCCGTGGAAGCTGAAATAAATCGTATCGTCACTGAAAATCAGTTGCAAAATGAGATAACGGTTAATTTTAGAAAATCGGCTTTTAAAACGTTAGTGATCAATAAAAAGGTATTTGAAAGTATCCTGCTAAACCTTCTTACTAATGCAATTAAATATTCAACTTCTCCTTCCGTCGTGACCATTGATTTAGACTTTCAGCAGGAAGCCAAACAAATTACGATTGCCGATAACGGAATAGGTATTGATTTAAAACAAGTTGGTGATCAACTGTTTAAACCGTTCAATCGCATCAAAAATAACTTAAACAAGGAGGGCAATGGAATCGGACTTTTTCTCGTAAAAAAGATGATGTTGTCAGTCAATGGAGAAGTTAGTGTGAAGAGTGAGCCGGGAGCGGGTACCACTTTTATATTAACCTTTCATCCTAAATATAGCGCCTTATAATCATGAATTATAGATGGATTTTATTTCTAGTTCTCGTGATTTGGCAGAGCTTTGCAATCGGCCAGCCAATTATTTTTAATGAATCCAAGATTCAACTCATTGGAAGTCATGTCAAATTTCTTGAGGATGAGTCGCGCGAAATGAACCTAAAAGAGGCGGTTTCAAGGAAGGATGAATTTAAGACTTATGAGAAGGATGTTTTCGTCCACTATGCCACACCGAGCAAATTTTGGTTTTACTTTTCCATTGAAAATCATACGGATTTCGATTTGTGGATAGACATTGCGAATTCTAATTTAACCTATGTCGATCTTTACACATTCGATAAAGATTTTAAGCTAATTGATTCACTTCACACAGGTTGTTTGTCAGAAAATAAAACTGAAGGAAAAGGCTATACGTTTCAATCAAAATTAATCGAAAGAAATTGTCCGAAGACGAAACATTTTTTCTTGAACATTGAAACGCAATTGGTATATGAGGTTCCTCTTTTTGTGGGTTCGGTTGGAGAAATAATGAACAATAGAAATTATTATGATTTCGCGAGCGTTTTCGTAGTGGGTGCATTTGTGTTAATGATTTTATACAATCTATTTCTCTACTTTGTGACCTTAGATAGAATTTATATCTTTTATTCACTTTATCTTTTGTCTGCAATTATTATCGCAACGTATTTGAATAATTTCCCCTTTATCGAATATTTTATTGGAAAAAATTTGGCCTATAATTATTTGGATACGTGGCTTTGGACGATTTTTGTGTCGACAGGCGTCTTTACAATTCGCTATTTTAACCTTAAAAAAACGGATCCCACTTTTTACAAAGCTATTCTGGTTTTAAATGGTATATTTTTAGGATTTGGAGTCGCAAATCTGTTTCTTCCGCTTTATTATTTGGCAAGCTTATTTCAAGTGGTGGCTATGATTTTTTATATTGTCTGCCTTGCTTTTAGTTATCGATTGCTCTTAAGAGGAGTGGAGAGAGCACTTTTATATTGCGCCGGATGGACATTTATGATGATTGGTGCAATTCTTTATCTTTTTGTTTATAATGGACTTATTCCTTACAACGCTTTGACAAGAAATATTGCTTACGTAGGTTCTTTGCTCGAAATTCTCATCTTCTCAATTGCATTGGGGAGACGAATTACAGACCTTCAACGTCGTCAATTGGAACTAAATAATACCCTTGTTCAAAAAAATGCGGAACTTATGGAAGTCAATGAAGCACTCGATTCGTTTAACTATCATGTCAGTCACGATATTAAAACAGTATTGAACAATACCTTGGCGCTCTCTCGAATGGTTAAAAAATATAATCAAAAGAAAGCCGCAGATCGTGTAGATGAAATTGTGAGTAAGCTTGAAAAGGTAGCGATAAACGGCACTGAAACAGTTCAAAGTTTTCTATCGCTTGGCCGACTTGATACGATTTTAAAAGAAGGTCATACCGAAAAAATAAATTTGGAAAATGAATTAGAATTAATTCTAACTCAACATAATTTGAAAGGTCTAATTGCAGTGGAAGTTGTTCAAAATCAAATCGAATATTTCAACATTCATCCAAAGGCCTTTGAAAGTGTTTATCTTAACTTTTTGACTAATTCAATCAAGTATAATAATGGAAAACCGAAAGCATGGTTGAAGTTCATTAAAACCAAAGATGGTGTCCAATTTTCATACCGTGACAATGGTAAAGGGATTGATTTGGAAAAATATGGGGCCGATCTATTTAAACCTTTTCAGCGAGCTGGTGCAGATGAAAAATATGAAGGAACAGGTGTGGGACTTTATTTGGTTAAACGCATTGTAAACAATTTAGGTGGAACAATTGAAGTTCAAAGTGAATTAGGAAAAGGAACTGAACTCATTATCTGTTTTAAAGAAATCAAATGAGATTATTCGGCTTAATTTTTCTTTGTTTATGGTCTGCATTGGATGCTAAGGCCACTGTTCAGGTCGATACTGAATATAAAGGTCTAATCGGCAAGTATTGTTCTTATTGGGTGGACCAAACTGGCCATAAAACGGTGGAAGACGCGCAGCAAGCTCTGCAATTGAATGAATTTTTGGCGGTTGAACAGGATGTCTATGAAAATGTATCTGGAATTCCTATCTACTGGTTTCACTTCACGATTCAGTCATCCCTCACGGAGGAGGTATGGCTAAATATCAATAATAGTAATTTATTGGAAATAGATCTCTTTAAGCTCAATGAAGCTACTGAAATCATTGATCACTATTCGACAGGAGCGTTGGAAGATAAGTCAACGCGTCAATATGATACGGAAACGTTTTGGTTTCCTCTGATCGAAGGAGGAGACACAAATCCCATTTCGGTGATGGTTCGCATTAAGGCTTCTATAAATATGGAGGCGCCATTTGAAGTGGGCACTTTTCAGGCACTTATTGAAATGAAAAAAAAGTCAGACACTTTAGCGATTCTTTTCATAGGTGCAATGATGATCATGTGTTTCTATAATTTATTTGTTTTTCTCTATACAAAAGATCGCATTTATATTATCTACGTCTTATACATTATTGCCGTGACTATCGGCACGACATTTTTAAATAATTACCCTATTTTGGAGGCTGTTATTGGCCGAAAATTGGCCCACTATTTCACAGCAAGTTGGCTCTGGACTGTTTTTTTAGCCATGGGTTATTTTGGAATTCAATATTTGAATATGGATAAAAAGTATAGACGGCTTTACCAACTCATACGTCTAGAACTGCTCATTTTAATTGCGTTTGGCTTTGTCAATTTCTTTGTCAAATCGTCCTTTCTCGCTTTTTATTATGAATTGGCTGTTTTGCTCTTTTATTTTACTTCCGTATTTACGGCGATTCATGTTTTTTTTCAAGAAAGAAATAATAAAACTTTACTTTACGCGATTGGCTGGACCTTGGTAATAATTGGTGGTTTGATCTATTTGCTGGTGATCAATAATGTGGTTCCATATACCTATTTGACAAGAAACGCAATGTATTTCGGCGTGATGGCTGAAGTTTTAATCTTCTCGATTGCGCTTGCAAGGCGTCTATATGAATTAAAAGTCAATCAAGAATGGTTGAATTTGGAATTGGAGAATACCAATAAATCGCTCAAACAAAATAACGAAGCGTTGGATTCTTTTAATTACCACGTGAGCCACGACCTGAAAACGGTGCTAAACAATAGTAATGCGCTCGCGCGTATGGCTAAAAAATACAACGAAAAAGCCAATCACGGGAAAGTGCATGAAATTGTTTCTAAACTACTCGTTGTAACGGAAAATGGTGCTGAAACCGTTCAAAGTTTCTTGACGCTTGGTAAAATCGACAGCCTTTTCAGTAATGAACAGGCTACCGAATTGAATATTAAGAATGAAATTGAACGCATTTTAATTGAACATGAAATTGAAATCAATTTGAATTATCTCCCGACTGATATAGCGGTTTTGAAGATGCATAAAAAAGCATTTGAAAGCATCTTTTTAAACCTGTTTACGAATACGGTTAAATATGCAATCGATCATCCCCAAGCGTATTTAAATATTTTCATTGAAGCAGATAAGTTGATCATTCGGTATAAAGATTTTGGTCGCGGAATTGATTTAGAAGCATTCGGTCATTTGCTCTTTAAACCCTTTGAAAGAGGCGGCGCAGATGCTTCAATCGAAGGTACGGGTGTTGGATTGTATATTATAAAACGGATCGTTGAAATGTATAAGGGCGAAATTGACTTGCAAAGTGAAGTAGGGCAAGGGGTAGAACTGACATTTAAATTTCCGCTTGAGATAATTCCTTAAGTACACGGAGGGTTGTAACGAATGCGTTATAAAGGGTTAATCAAAGAAGAATTGTGAACAAGTCATTCCTGACCCTGCGCTAGAGCCAAAGAAATAGACTAACTTTACTTTTATCTTAATACCTGCACGAAATGGAAATGCTACGTGTTGAAAATATTGTGAAACAATATGCCGGTCATTTGGCATTAGATGATATCTCAATTTCGACGAAAAAAGGCGAAATATTTGGTTTACTCGGTCCGAACGGAGCAGGTAAAACAACAATGATTCGCATCATTAATCAAATTATCGGACCAGATGCTGGAAAGGTCTTTTTGGATGGGCGCGAGTTGCGGCGAGATGATATATCTAAAATTGGTTATCTCCCAGAAGAACGCGGACTGTACAAAAAAATGAAAGTCTACGATCAAGTACTCTATTTTGCTCGCTTGAAAGGAATGGGTAAACAAGAAGCCAAGCGCAAAATAGACGAATGGTTCGAAAAATTTGAAATCACTTCCTGGTATTCCAAAAAAGTGGAGGAATTGTCTAAAGGGATGGCGCAAAAAATTCAGTTCATCATCACCGTTTTGCATGAGCCTGAATTGTTGATTTTAGATGAACCCTTCAGCGGTTTTGATCCAATTAATGCACAGTTGATTCGCAATGAAATTTTAGACCTTAAAAAGAAAGGAGCCTCTATTTTATTATCGACGCATAATATGAGTAGTGTTGAAGAAATTTGTGACTCGATTGCGCTGATGAATCATTCTAAATTAATTTTAAATGGTGAATTATCAAAAGTTAAAGAGCAGTTCAGGTCACATACCTATGCCATCCAATTTAAAGGAATGACGTTTGGGTTTGCAAATGCGCTTTTCGCCGATTTTTCATTGGAACATTCTGAACAAATTGATGAAAACAGAGCGGTGGCACATGTGAAATTATTGAAAGGTAATACGTTAAATGATCTTTTGCGAACAGTCATGCAAGTAGTTGAAGTTGAATCCGTAAATGAAATTGTACCCTCCATGAACGATATTTTTATTCAAGCTGTAAATGCAAAGAAAGGAGGCAGTCATGAGTAAAATTGGATTAATCATTCAACGCGAATATGCGTCTCGTGTAAAAAAGAGATCTTTTTTAGTCATCACCATTCTAGTACCCATTCTGATTGCAAGTTTAGGTTTCCTCGCCATGTGGTTGAGCATTCAAGAAACAAAAAACATTCGCGTACTTGTTGTCGATCCAGGAAATTTGTGTGGAGGAAAGATTTACGTTGGGATGGAAGAAAATCCTCCAGCGACCTTCTATTTTCAACAGGATGATATTTCCTTGGAGGAATTCCAGCACAGTGAAAAGTATCAAGCCTATGATTTATTGCTCGGGCTGGATGCGAAGGTGATCACCAATAAAGGGATAAAAGGTTTTTTTAGAGAGAAAATTAGTACCCAAGTGGAATATTATATTCGCAATAAAATTGAATTGCGGTTGGAAGAATATTTTGCGCTCGATTATGGCATTTCTTTGAATGAGTATCGTATCATTCGGCAAGAATTTAATTTTCATCTCGAAAATATTGATCCTGATAAGGTGGATACCTCTTATGCGCAATGGGTTGGCTTCTTCTTCTCGATCTTTATTTTCATCTTTATTATAACCTATAGCAGCCAAGTCATGCGCGGTGTGATTGAAGAAAAAACAAGCCGTGTAGTTGAGATTCTAGTCTCCTCCGTCAAACCAATTCAGCTCATGATGGGTAAAATTATTGGAATCGGATTGGTAGGGTTAACTCAATTCGCCATTTGGATCGTACTGGTCAGTGTTGCCCTCTTTTTAATGCGCAGCCTCATCTTTCAAGACATGATGAATCCCGAAAATTTAGCCAATGCTATGGGACCTATGGAAGGAATGAGTGCGGATATTTTAAGTGGGCAAATGGATGTGATTACAAAGGATAGTGAATTGATTTATATCATCTATCAGGGCATTCCGTGGGCCACACTTTTGTTTCTTTTTGTACTGTATTTCATTGGTGGATATTTACTCTACGCAGGTTTGTTTGCGGTAATTGGTGCAGCTGTAGATTCGGAAACAGATTCGCAACAGGTCATGCTACCTGTTATGTTGCCGCTTATGTTCTCTTATGCCGTGGGCATCAATATTATTTTCAATCCTGGAGGACCGGCAGCCTTGTGGTTTTCGCAAATTCCTTTCTCATCACCAATTATCATGTTGCAACGCGTGGCTGCGGGAACGGTGCATATTGGTGAAGTAATTTTATCACTTGCATTGTTAACTTCCGCTTTTGTCGTAATATTATACGGAGCAGCCAAAGTTTATCGTACCGGAATTTTAATGTATGGTAAAAAAGCCTCGTGGCGTGAAATTTTTAAGTGGTTGCGCTATTAATTAAAGTGAGGTGAAACGCATTGCAGTAATCGATCTAGGGACGAATACCTTTAATCTACTGATTGTGGATAAATCGGATACTGGCTTTATTGAAGTGTTTGGAACCAAAGTAGGGGTGGGTTTAGGACTTGGAGGTATCAATCAGAATATGATTCAGGAGGATGCAATCGAACGAGCTCTGCTTACACTTGCAGATTATAAATCGAAATGTGAGGAATATAAAACGGTTGAAATCATTGCTTACGGAACCTCTGCTATTCGCAATGCAGCAAATAAACAAGCTTTTCTCGAACGTGTAGAGCAAAAAACTGGAATAGAAATTCGAGTGATCTCTGGTCACCGCGAAGCTGAATTAATTTATCATGGCGTCAACCTCGGTCTTGAAATAAATGAACCGTTTATCATCATGGATATCGGTGGTGGCAGTACGGAGTTTATTTTAGGTGATCGCAATCAATTTATGGAAGCCGCTAGTTTTGAAATTGGGGCTGCCCGTATTTATCAGTCGATCGAATGCTCTGATCCATTTACGCCTGAAGATTGCATCAAAATTGAGGAATATTTGGATCAAGGTGTAGGTGATTTCTTTTATCAAATCAATGTTCACCGTCTGATAGGGGCGAGCGGTTCTTTTGAAACGTTTTACGAATTGTTGGCGAATAAAAGATATCCTTCTCATAAATATGTCGAACTTAATTTGGAGGATTTATTGGTGATGCTAGATAAAATTATTTTTTCGACACTCGCCGAACGTGAGCGTGATGAACGCATCATTCCAATTCGTAAAAAAATGGCACCAATTGCCGCAGTGAAAATTCGTTGGATAATTCGTAAATTGGGCATCGAATCAGTCATGATTTCTCCATATTCTTTAAAAGAAGGAGTTTTGAGTGAGTTAATTAATTGAAATTGAGCAAATAAAATGAATACTACTTTGAGCCACCTTGCCGCGCATTCACGCGTGTGGATTTTTCAAGCCGATCGTTTTTTAACTGAAAGAGAAACGCAAATGATCAATCATAAAATGAATGAGTTTATCCCAAATTGGGCCTCTCATGGAAATGAATTGTATGGTGGTTTTGAATTGATTGATGCACTTTTTTTAATTGTCGCAGTTGATGAAGCAAAAAGTCCTGCAAGTGGTTGCTCAATTGACAGTCTTACCCGTGTCATTAAGGATTTAGGTGTCACTTTAGGAATTGACTTTTTTAATCGTTTAAACATAGCCTATCTCAATTCAACGGGTAAATTAAACCTCGTTAGCATGACCACTTTTAAGCAACTCATTCGAGACGGTGAAGTAACGGAGAATACCATTGTTTTCAATAATTTGGTACAAAATCGTGGAGATTTGAATGATAAATGGCAAACGGTGGTGAAAAACAGTTGGCACACGAATCTTTTCGAGCTCGCATGATTAAATACCTTTCCTTATTTTTTCTCATTTTTCCGCTCTTGCTCACAGCACAAGACGAAAAAGTTGACCTCAAATCATTTAATGCCGATTTATTAAACGAATATTTGACGAAAGAGGTGAATGCGCTGCGTAAACGCAAGCGGTTGGATACTCTTCTATTTGACGAAATTCTTCAAAAAGCAGCGTTGGACCAAGCGCAATATATGGCATCAAATAATGTCATTGGAAATGGTCAAAAGGATAAACGAAAAGGATCACCTTATAAACGCGTTTTGTTCTATGGTGGAGCCCACAATTTAATTGGCGAAAATGTACAAGCGTATGAGTTGGAAAAAGCTATTAAAAAATCCAAAAATCGACTGACTTATGCCCGTTTAGCTAAGGATATGGTGGATGATTGGGAGAAGTCTAAATTAGACTTGGCTAATTTGCTAGAACCAGCTTATGCACATGTTGCTCATCAATTTCAATTAAAGGGCGGTGTTTTATTTACCTGTCAAGTGTTCGGTTCGAAGCCGTTTATCGAACAGTTCGCCTTTAAAAAAGGGCAAGCGATTCCAATACGCGAAGGCACCGAATGTTTGAACTGTAAACAAGTGCGCAAAAAAATGTATAATGATGAGGTTTCTCTCGGATGGTATACTGTTTCAAATGACTCGATTTATTATTGGAATGTCAATCATTATCAAAAAGGTAGGTTATACAACAAAAAGAAAAATAAATACCGCATCAACGTTAAACGCAATAACTTAAATCAAGTTTTCAGTGCAAATGGTATGATTACCGTAGATCTTTTGCATAATTCACAATTTGATTGCGGTGGGAAACCGAGTTTCCACAATTCTCCCTACCACAATGGCTATTATCTGGGGTATTTAAATAAAGATATTATTCGTGCTAATGACCTGAATCCTTCACCCGAAATTGTGCAAGTATTTGTCGGAATGAAGCCAGCGTTTAAAGACACCTTTTTTCAAGTTGATTTTCACTTGATTAAAAAACAACGACCTTGCATCCAGACCAGCACAATTTATGTTACACCAGATTATCTAAAACCGCACGAATATTTTTCATTGCCCACGGCTACGTTTAATACGAATCAAGAATTGGTAATCGAAGATTCAGTCATTACCAAAATTCCATTTGAGCGCAATCAAACCAATGAAGATACGGCAATTTTTAGACCCTTGGTCACCTTATTGGATAGTCTCGTTATAGAGGATCATGAGATCGAAAAAATTTATTTTACTGGGGTGGCCTCTATTGAAGGAACGTTGAAGGACAATCGAAAACTGATTACGCGGCGTGGTGGAATTATAGAAGAGTATTTGAAACGCTATTATCCTGAAATTCCTTTTGAAAGTAATTTCTACGAAAATTTCGACGATTTTCGATCTGGTCTTGTTGCAGCGGGTTATGTGGATGCAACTGAAATTTCCCTCGATACGCTCCGGATGTTTGCAAACGATAATAAATTTGACAAAGAAATTGCAGCAATTCTCGACCAATCTCGTTTTTCTACTGTAAAAGTGGTGTATAAAGATACCTATAAAATGGAGGAAGGATCCTATGGTTTGTCTGTTCAGCGTATCAATGATTTATTAGCTGAGGGCAAAATAGGTGAGGCAATTCCGCTCTATTTGATGATGATTAATGATGTAATTGCCGGTCAAACAGAACCAAATGAAGAACTAGTGGCACTCAACTTTCCAAAGACAAAAGGGTATGCGAAATTGAATTGGTACCAATTTTTATTTGAGTTGTCAACGAATGAATTGGTGGTGAATGCCGAACGATTAAACGAATTGCGCACAATCGGTGCAATCGAGTCGGATGGTGATTACCTTGAGTTTCGATTGTTATTTAATTTATTCAATGAAAATGAAGCCATTGATGTGAGTGATTTGTCTGTCGTACTTGCCGCTGTGCGTGACAAAAAACAAAAAGCATGGATCGAAAGTTTAGCGATTATAACAGAAGTGGAAAATTATCGTTTAGCACCTGATGCTGGCACAGACCAGTTGATGCAACTCGTTCTCGCTTCTAAATTCGACCTCAAAGAAACGTATTTCATTTGCCAATACATAATACAATGGGGGAACACAGCAGAACCCTATGTATTGCTTTCTAAATTTGCACGCCGCCCTAATCAATTGCCAAAGCTCTATACACAATACCTCAAATTAGGCTATTTCCTTCTTCAATTTGAAAATGAAGGGGAATGGAAAAAAATAAAAATGGTGCTCAAAAATTTAGCTGAAAATTATCCCACAGAATTTTGTACACTCTTTAAGTGGGACGAAATGGGTGTGGGTAGTCTTCAAAAAAAGGAAATTGCAGAACTTTTCTGTGCAACTTGTCAAGAAAGAGCGAACCCAAATTGAACTGAACAAAATGAACCTGTAACCCTTCGGTGTTAAAGCGTTTGATTATTCGTATCAGGTCAAATGCCTATTTTTGCGCCAGACATTCTACTTAGACACATTGAAATATTAATAATTTTAAGTTTTTTTAGAAAGAATTGCTTCTAAAATCAACTACTTTTGAACTTTGCGACAAAGCAAACCTTAATAGCAAGCGCAGACATAAAGATGAAGGCACTTTATTTAAAAGAATTACGCAGTTTTTTAGGATCCATTATAGGGTATATTTTTATTCTTAATTTCTTGGTTTTGAACAGTTTATTTCTGTGGGTTTTTTCCTACGAGACGAATATTTTGGAAGGAGGAACGGCAGATTTACGTGCTTTTTTTGGAATTAGTCCAGTGATTTTTCTTTTCCTTATTCCCGCCATTACTATGCGGTCCTTTTCTGAAGAACGCCGAACAGGTACAATCGAATTGCTCTTTACCAAACCAATTTCTGATTTAAGTATTATCCTAACCAAGTATTTTGCAGGTGTTACCCTCGTATTTATTTCTATTTTGCCCACACTTATTTACTATTATACTGTTCACGCTTTAGGCGAACCTGTTGGGATCATTGATGACGGTGCGACAATTACTTCTTATTTCGGGCTGCTCTTGGTTGGCGCTTGTTTAGTTGCGGTAGGTATCTTCACATCCAGTATTACAGAAAATCAGATTGTTGCTTTTGTATTGGCTACTTTTTTATCCTGGTTTCTGTTTATGGGATTAGATCTTTTAGCTGTTTTTAGTCAGTTTGGTGGATTGGATCTCGTCTTCAGAAATCTCGGTATTATGGAGCATTACGAATCCATTCAACGCGGTGTAATTGATACACGTGATCTCTTTTATTTTATCAGTTTTATCGCCGTGTTTATCCTGTCAACGAAAATTGTTTTACAAAGTAGAAAATGGTAAAGATGAAAGGGAAGAGTGAACATAAAAATTCAGTACCAAAAGTAAATAGTGTTAAGCGTGATTTATTGAACTTTGCAGGACTCGTTGCGATCATAGTAATTGCCAATTATATCCTGTCATTTTTTTATGGACGTTTTGATTTAACGGCAGATAAAAGGCATTCGCTTTCACCGAATACGATAACTTTATTGGAAGATGAGAATCGGTTGAATGATCCGATCTTTTTAAAGATT
The DNA here is from genome assembly GCA_023263555.1 of Crocinitomix sp. GTDB lineage: Bacteria > Bacteroidota > Bacteroidia > Flavobacteriales_D > Crocinitomicaceae > Crocinitomix. The sequence goes on along the minus strand of JALQVX010000158.1, from coordinate 2,294 downwards.
TATCTCGCAGGGGATTTGCCTGCAGATATCAAAAAAATAAGTAATGCAATCGAAGAAAAATTGGATGAATTTGCGAATTACGCAGGCGATAAAATCCAATACGAATTTATCGATCCCAACGGAGAAGACGATCCAGCATTTAATTTGGAGGTTCAAAAAAACATTTATCAAGATGGTATTCGTCCATGCGATATTCAAATCCTAAAGTCGGGACAAATGGAAGTGAAGACCGTTTGGCCTGGAGCGATTATCGAGTATAAAGGATTGACGGCTGACCGTATCCAATTTTTTAATAAGCGAATTCTATACAGTAATGAGGATGCAAGAGGTTTAGCAGATCGTACGATTAATAACCTCGAATATCAACTCATCAGTGCGATTAGAAGAGTAACGGCTAAGAACAAACAAACAGTCGCTTTTTTAAAAGGTCATAATGAACTTGATGCATGGCAAACTGCAGAAGTTCGCGGTGGCTTAGCACGCTATTATTTCACTGAAGATGTCGAGATTGCCGGAAAACTAAATGCGCTAGATGATGTAGATGCCTTAATTATAGCTCAACCTAAATTGGCGTTCAATGAGAAAGATAAATTCATTATTGATCAGTTTGTAATGAATGGGGGTAAGGTCTTATGGTTTATCGACCCAATTGATGTGAATCGCGATTCTTTGTATTTAACTGGGGAAACCTTCGGTGTTTCAGCAAACTTGAATATTGAAAAAGATATGATCTACAAATATGGCGTACGATTGAATTCGAACACCATCATTGATAAGGATTGCGCGCCAACGTATATTCCCGGCCATCCACTAGAGGTCTTAGATTGGTATTTCTATCCAAATTTACAACGATCAAGTCATCCCATCACAAAAAATATTGATCCTGTAAAAGCTGAATATGCGAGCTCAATTGATTTGGTAAACTCGGAAAATACAGCGATTACCAAATCGGTATTGTTGCATTCTTCTTTTAATTCGAAAGCGTTCAAGGCTCCCGTTCGAATTAATTTTGGGATCGTTAATGTAGAACCTAAATTTAACTCATCCGCAGGAGAAGCTGAATTCCCTGTGGCGGTGATGTTGGAAGGTCAATTTACATCTGCTTTTGAAAATCGTGTCCCAGAAGTCTTGAGTCAATCGCCTGATTTTACAATGCGTAACAAAAGCGATTCAACAAAAATGTTAGTTGTTTCTGATGGAGATATCATTCGAAATGAAGTAGATACGAAAGTGCAAGACGGGCAAATCTTATACAAAGCTATTCCCATGGAAATGGATGTGTTCGGCGTTCAAAACACAAATGGATCTCCAAAATATGTTTACGGAAATAAAGATTTTGTGCTGAATTGTATAGACTATATGTTGGATGATTTTTCACTGATTGACGTGCGCGCAAAAACAATTACAATGCGTGTTTTAGACATGCAAAAAATAAATGAAGAGAAGGATTTTTGGAAATTCTTAAATATCCTATTCCCCATTTTATTTATCATTCTCTTAAATATTGTGCAGCATATCATCCGACTTAGGAAATACGCACGATAAATTATTAATATAACTTGATCAGCTACTCTTTGCCTGTTGATGAAGGAATAACGCCAATGAAATGAGAAATTTAAAGACGATTTTAATTTTAGTATTAGCAGGAGGCTTAGGTTATCTGGCTTATTATTTAGCAACCAAACCAAGAGGGGCACGCATGTCCACTGAGGCTCTTTCGGATTTTGAAGTAAAAGATACAGCTACCATTGATAAATTGGTGTTAACCGATACTGAAGGTAATCCCGGCGTTACATTAGTGCGGAACGGAACAACGTGGGTAGATGGCAACCAAGATTGTATTCAACAGCACCTTGTCCACACCATTCTTGAAACAATTAAATACATCAAAGTTAAAAGTCCTTTAGCAGAAGGTTCGATTGAAACGATCAATAAAAATCTTGCTGCTCACCACGTTAAAATGGAAATTTACCAAAACGGTAAGCTCGTAAAAACATGGTACATTGGCGATCCTACCCAAGATCAGTACGGAACATTCATGCTGCTCAAGGATGAGGAAAAAGGAAAATCTCCTGTTCCATTTATAATGCATCTTCCCAATATGTATGGTAATTTGAGTACCCGTTTCATAACTGATCCACGCGAATTTGAGTGTACGGATGTTTTTCTTTATGATCCTTTAAATATTGCAAGTGTGGAAGTGACAATACCCGATTCGAGCGAATATAATTACAAAGTAATTGCAACAGGTGAGAACTCTTTTGAACTGTATTCAAATGATCAACAAGTGAGTG
>JALQVX010000098.1 GCA_023263555.1 Crocinitomix sp. | reverse complement strand
TGGGGCGGTCGCCTCCTAAAGAGTAACGGAGGCGCTCAAAGGTTCCCTCAGAATGGTTGGAAATCATTCATAGAGTGTAAAGGTATAAGGGAGCTTGACTGCGAGACATACAGGTCGAGCAGGGTCGAAAGACGGACTTAGTGATCCGGTGGTTCCGTATGGAAGGGCCATCGCTCAAAGGATAAAAGGTACGCCGGGGATAACAGGCTGATCACTCCCAAGAGCTCATATCGACGGAGTGGTTTGGCACCTCGATGTCGGCTCGTCACATCCTGGGGCTGGAGAAGGTCCCAAGGGTTGGGCTGTTCGCCCATTAAAGTGGCACGCGAGCTGGGTTCAGAACGTCGTGAGACAGTTCGGTCCCTATCTGTTGTGGGCGTTAGATATTTGAGAGGACCTACCTCTAGTACGAGAGGACCGGGGTGGACATACCTCTGGTGTACCTGTTGTGGCGCCAGCTGCATTGCAGGGTAGCTATGTATGGATGAGATAAGCGCTGAAAGCATCTAAGCACGAAACTCACCTCAAGATGAGATATCTTTTAAGGGTCGTTAAAGACGATGACGTTGATAGGTCATAGGTGTAAAGATGGTGACATCAAAGCCGAGTGATACTAATTACCCGTAGACTTATAATTCGCTGACTTTTAAGTCGGCACATTTCTCACTACTTCGATAATATTCAGCCTTCGATTCGCTTGGGCTTCTAGAACGGGTAACTGTTTAGAGCACGCGAATTACGAAGACAAAAAGACATTTTTTACAAGTGGGTTTACTTTTAGGAGTAAGCCAACTGAGTAAGACGCGCTCAGCGCGAAGATTTTCGGTGTCTATGGCGGTTGGGTCCACCTCTTACCATTTCGAACAGAGAAGTTAAGCCAACTTGCGCAGATGGTACTGCCCTTTTAAGGGTGGGAGAGTATGTAGATGCCTCTTTTAAGCCTCATTCCTTTATTGGAGTGAGGCTTTTTTATGCGCTAGATTTTTTGGTGGGGCTTTTGTATGTCCACACGAAGGGAATCGTGCGGGAGCCATGGTTTTTGAGGTGATACGGAGCGGTTCTTGCGGGAGCTGCAAAAGGGATAGAAGCGGCAGCTCTCGGCTATGCCGAGACTATAGCGGCAAGCCCGACCCCGTAATGGAATGAAGGGGATTGCCCAAACAGAACAATTAGAAAAGCAATAAATCGATTGTAAATCTTAATTCGTATCTATAAATGGGCAATAAGGTACGTTGGATGAAGGTAATAACAGAAATAAAGTTCGTCAATAGTTCTTGTGTTGCGAATAGCATGACTTCACTTCAATAAGTAAACATCTTTTATCGTATAAGAAAACCGAAAAGAAACGTAATGATGTTGGAAATTAGAGACCTCTTTCGTTAAATATGACGTATCCTAAACTCAATTGGAATGACAGGGGATTGAGTTGAGATTGGCTATCGAAATAATTAACGGTTGCTCGAATTGGCCCAACAAGAGAGTGGTAGATTAGCGAAGCACTAAAAATACCAAAGCGATCTTCGAAAAGATTTCCTTCATATGCTTTTCCGTCATCTGAAAGAATGCGATAAATTGGTTGAAAAATGTATGCTTCGACCCTAAGATCCACTTTATCTTTTAATGTAAAGACATTCATTAATCCTCCTCCTAGATACTTATTTGCTCTAAAGTCATTATAGAATCCAGTATTTGCGTCAGGGATAGGTTGGAAAGCGTGGGAAGATAAGATACTTGCCGTATAATTCTCAAAAAAGGGTTGGTTGGAGTAGGTTGCCTCGGCAAGAATTCCTAATCGATATGGGCCTTTCTCAATAAAATAATTTTTATAATTTAATTTAGCGTAGAACCAATTTCTAAATGATTTAACCGGTTCGGTGCTAGAAGAAGTTGAGCCAGGGATTGTCGTTTCGATACCGTGAATGAAGCGCGCTGAAAGTTCTAGGCGTGAGCCTGAAGATTCGAATTGTTTTCGATTAAGTTTGTCGAGAATAAAATTGAACCCCGGTGAATAGTATAAAAAGTTAGTAATATCAGTTGTATCGAGTTGCGTGAAATCATCCGATTGGTAATACGAGTTTTCATTAGAGCCGTTAGAGAAAGAAAATACAAATTTGCTTTTAGAAGAGGCAGGTAGAACGTAACGCACAGACCAATACCTATCATTAAGCACGAGGTAAGAAGGTTTAGAATCTTCGAAAAATGTAGCAAAACTTTTAAAATAGTCCCAACGGTTCATGACGAATATCGGTTCTATATAAGAAGTTGTTCTGGTTGGTAAATAAAATTTGACACCAGTTTTCACTGATCCATAGAATTTTCCAAAATAGGTATTCGCGAAGACAGTGATGGGCGTGATTTTAAAATCGGAGTAGGAGAGACTTAAGAAACCTGTATTTACGGGTTTTGAAGAATAATGTCCACCAAATGCTGCCTTAAATGGTTTTTCATTTCTAAAATCGATAAGCAGTTCTTGTGTAGAATCAGTCAGAGGGTATAAAGTCGGGAATAAAGACAGAACATGTTCACTCTGATAGAGTCTCAGGTACCTTCTTTTTAATTGTTCATAGTTAATTGTTTCATCCTTTTTTGGATTAATTAATTTGCGTGAGAAGTATCGATTTTCATTTTCATCAACGCCATTAATTTTAATTGAAGAAATATTAATTGATGTTTTCTTCGCTTTAAATAATTCTCTTTTTTTTGCAAGTTCATCTTGAGAAATACGTTGACTAATAAAAATCTTTATGGAATCAATTTTCAGCAATGTTGCTTGATAGCCAATTTCAATAGCCTCTTTGACTTTATCAAAATCAAAGGTGCCAATATCACCGAGGTCTGGTTTAATCATTATACCCGCTTCACAGGGTAAAGAATAATCGGAATGAGAAGAGAACATATTTTTAATCTGGGACATTAAGTCTTCGGCAGAAGGGGGAGCTTCGTTATAACTAACGTTACTTCCAATAATAAAATCGGGATTAAATTCATTATACATCTCAGCAGCTGGAAAGTTATTATACAAGCCACCGTCAAATAATAAGGTGCCATTGACTTCAATAGGACTGATGAAGAAAGGATAAGTCATAGAAGCTCGAACCGCCAAATTGAGGTTACCATCTCTAAACAGTATACTTTCTTTCGTGGCGATATTTGAAGCCACACATCTAAAAGGGACAAATAAGCTATCAAAAGATCCTTCACCAATAGATAGGTTTGATCCTAGATAATTTAGGATTTCAAGGTCCAAAAAAGTGGGATTCAATACATTAGTGGGGAGTGATTTTTGGAAAACAGAATCTTTCGCTAAGCGAAGGGACATTAATTCGGCATCACGATCTTGATTATGAATTGAGTACCGATAATCTTCTTCAATTTGTCCAGAAGACATGAGTTGAAATTTCTCATTAAGCACTAGCGCTTCGATTTGAGCAGGAGAATATCCATACGCATACATTGCACCGATAAGGGCTCCAGCGGAGGTTCCAGTAATAAAGTCAATGGGGATATTATTTTCCTCTAGGGCCTTTAAAACACCAATATGAGCAAAGCCAGTAGCTCCTCCACCACTGAATACGAGACCTACTTTTTGAGAAAATCCATGGGTGGTAAGAAGTATAAAAAAGATATGTACAAAATAGGTTTTCAAGACATGCTTTTCCCCAAAGGTAATGACTTTTTCCGTAGGGTACACTTTTGTTGATTTGAAACCCCTAATTTCTCATGGCAAATGGTATCTTTGCAGAAAAAAAAGGATATGGAACTTGTTGCTAAGACATTGTACGGTTTTGAAGAAGTGTTGAAAGAGGAGTTGGTTGCTTTAGGAGCGAAGGATGTGAAGGTTGGAAACCGTGTGGTAACGTTTAGCGGCGACATGAAATTGTTATATACGGCTAATCTATGGTTGAGAACTGCCATTTCCATACTGCTTCCAATCAAACAGTTTCGTTTTGCCGACGAAAAAGATTTATATCGCAAGTTTAGCAAAATCAATTTTTCCGAGATTATGGAAGTGACAGATACTTTTGCTGCAAAAGGAGCTGTAAACTCAAAACTTTTCAATCACTCAGGTTATCCAATGCTTGTTTTAAAGGATGCTATTGCAGATCATTTTAGAGCCAAATGTGGAGAGCGACCTTCTGTGGATTTACTTAAGCCTAGCATATTATTTGACGTTCATATAGATGCGCACGTTTGTACCGTTTCATTAAACAGTTCAGGTGCGCCATTGTACCATAGAGGATATCGCAAGAAAACAGGAGAAGCCCCTTTGAATGAGGTTGTTGCTGCGGGTCTACTCTTATTATCCGGTTGGGACGCTAAGTCTAATTTTGTAGATGTGTGTTGTGGATCAGGAACCTTGCCAATAGAAGCAGCGTTGATGGCGAATGGAATCCCTCCAAATATTGCACGTAAAGCCTATGGTTTTCAAAACTGGAAAAATTATGAGGAGGAGACCTGGGAGGCTGTTTATAAAGCTGCACCAAATCAGCCTAAGCGTGATTTAGAGTTTAAAATTATTGGTTCAGATACTGATGGCGACGTAATTTTGCGCGCTCGTGAAAATATAAAAGCATTGCCATTGGGCAAAACCATCTCCTTTGAAATAAAAGATTTTAGAGATCAAGAGGCGCCCGAAGGAAAAGGGATCTTAATTTCTAACCCTCCTTATGGTGAGCGTTTACAAGTAGAGGAAATAGATGAGTTATACCGTGATTTGGGTAACTTTTTCAAGAATAAAATGCAAGGTTACGATTGTTGGGTCATCAGTTCCAATTTTGATGCATTGAAAAAAATAGAGCTTAAACCCTCTAAAAAAGTTCAGGTGTTCAATGGCTCTTTAAGTTGTGATTACCGTAAGTTTGAAATATTCTCAGGAAGTTTAGTTGAGCATAAATACGGAGCGGATCGTAATACACGTCGTGAGCCGAAGCGAAACAAGAAGGATTAACCTTTTTGACTGATTGATAAAAACTCGTCCCACAAAGCATCTTTTGGCGGGTTTGCGAGTATTTCTACCGGTTCGTTTTTTACAGGATGGATAAACGTGAGTCTTCGCGCGTGAAGATGAATTGAACCATCTTTATTCGAGCGTTTTGCTCCATATTTTAGATCACCTTTAATGATGCATCCTATGTTTGACAGTTGCACTCTTATTTGATGATGGCGACCGGTTGCCAATTCTATCTCGAGGTAGCTATAATTTGTTCCATTGCCAATTAACTGATACGATAATTCGGCTCGTTTAGCATCAGAAGCTCCTTCTTTTTTGACATAACTTTTATTTTGTTTTTCGTTTTTGGCCAAAAAATCGATTAAGGTATCTTGGGTTTTTGAAGGTTCTTTTTCAGTAACGGCCCAATAGGTTTTCGAAATCGTTTTATTCTTAAACATTTCGTTCATTCGAGTTAGTGCCTTGCTCGTTCTCGCATATAAAACGATACCTGTGGTAGGTCGATCTAAACGGTGCACTGTTCCAAGAAAAACATCTCCTGGTTTATTGTATTTTTTTTTGATATACTCCTTGATGGTATCACTCAGTGTGATATCGCCTGTTTTATCACCCTGAGTTAAATCCCCAGATTTCTTATTAACGACAATTAGATGATTATCCTCATAAATAATTTCAGGTTGGTTCATCTAGTATTGTTCTTTATCATTTGGAAAATCCGAGGATCGCACGTCTTTTATATAGCTTTCGAAAGAAGTTAGCATTTCTTCATATAGGTTATGGTATTTCCGTAAAAAGCGAGGATTAAATTCATTGTTAATCCCCAGCATGTCGTGACTTACCAATACTTGACCGTCAACGCCGTTACCAGCACCAATTCCTATAACAGGAATGTCTATGCTAGAAGCGACCTCTTGAGCTAATTTTGCGGGTATTTTTTCTAATACGATTGCAAAACAACCGGTTTCTTCTAATAATTTAGCATCAGCAATTAATTGTGCGGCCTCATCTTTTTCCTTTGCTCGCACAGTATAGGTTCCAAATTTATAGATCGATTGAGGCGTTAAACCTAAATGGCCCATTACAGGAATACCCGCTGAAAGAATCCGTCTTATGGATTCTACAATCTCTTGCCCACCTTCCAATTTAACGGCGTGTCCACCTGATTCTTTCATAATTCGAATCGAACTTGTGAGGGCTTGCTTCGAGTCACCTTGATACGATCCAAAAGGAAGATCAACAACAACTAAGGCGCGATTAACTGCTCGTACCACTGAAGAGGCGTGATAAATCATCTGATCTAAGGTAATGGGCAATGTCGTTTCGTGGCCTGCCATAACATTAGAGGCAGAATCACCTACGAGGATAATATCAATACCTGCTTGATCAAGAATTTTAGCCATGGAAAAATCATACCCTGTCAACATGGCAATTTTTTCCCCTTTCATTTTCATTTCTTGTAAAACGTGGGTGGTAATTTTTTTAACTTCTTTATGTACTGACATATCTTTTTATTAAGTCTACAAAAGTAGGAAATATAAGCAATTCAACCTTAGTAGCGGCAAATGAATTGCACGATTCAATTATTACCACTGTTCGAGTGGAATGATCATATGAGAAATATCCCGTACCTTTAGGACTAATGTATAATATAAAAGAAGTATGACCGTCCTAATTTTGGGTGCTAGTTTAAATCCTAATCGCTATTCGAATATGGCCTTAAATGATTTGCTGGATTATGGATTTGATGTGATTGCTGTCGGCAATAGATCAGGGATGTTGCGTGGCGTTGAAATTAGCACAGAGCTTCCAACCAAAAGCGGGATAGATACCGTCACATTGTATTTGGGACCGAGCAATCAACTTGTGTATTATTCATATTTGATCGCCTTGAAACCGCGTCGTGTCATCTTTAATCCAGGTGCTGAAAATGATGAACTTGCCAAGGAACTTATCGCAGCGGGGATTGAAGTTTTAGAGGCGTGTACCTTAGTGATGTTAAGAACAAATCAATTTTAAAGTTACTATGCATTTGCACTGGATCGTATTTTCTTTCTTTCTTTTAATCCTATCATTCGGGCATTCACAAGAGAGCCCAAAAGTAAAAGGGGTTAGTTTCGTTGGCTCAGATCAACCGATTAATTGCAAAGATGTTGAACCCATAGTCGAATTAAATGCAAATTGGGTAACGTTAATGCCCTATGGTTTTATTGGTAAAGATGGAATTGTAAATTACAATTCACACTGGCAATGGTGGGGAGAAAAAGAAGAAGGTTTGCGGAAGACGATTGAACTGTGTGAACAGGCAGGACTTAAGATTATGGTGAAGCCTCAGATTTGGATGATGAACGCTTACACAGGTGATTTTACCCTAAATTCACCAGAAGCATGGGGAAAATTTGAGCTTTCATACGAGCAGTTCATTCTTGATTTTTTAGCCGTTTCAGCCGAACTGAACGTCGAATTATTTTGCATAG
>JALQVX010000094.1 GCA_023263555.1 Crocinitomix sp. | reverse complement strand
AAGCAAAAGAAAAATTGCGAAAACAAGGTGCCGCAGTCTATGATCAGCTTAAAAAATTAGCGAAAGATTTGACACTAATCAGTGAATCGGGCGCAGCAATTGAATTGGTTGCAGAAGGTTTATCGCTCGCTTCTTATCGTTTTGAAAAATATCTCTCAGATGCGAGAAGAGAAAAGGTGAATTTAAAAAAGGTAACTACGACCTCTTCCCAAGCGAATCTGGGAAAAGTCAATATCATTATTGATGCAACAACATGGTCACGTGATTTGGTAAATGAGCCACTCTCTTTTTTAACGGCAAAACAGTTAAGTGAAGAGGTGAAGAAAAAATATGCAGCGCTTGATGTTAAAATTAATGTGCTCGGAAAATCAAAGATAGAGAGTTTAAAAATGGGGGGATTATTGGCAGTAAATCGCGGCTCAATTGATCCTCCTACTTTTACTATTATTGAACATAAACCAGCAAGGGCTGTCAATGCGAAACCAATTGTTTTAGTTGGAAAAGGAATTGTCTATGACACCGGCGGATTAAGTTTAAAGTCCACTGCAAATGGAATGGACTTTATGAAGAGTGATATGGGAGGAGCAGCCGCTGTTTTAGGTGCTACGTTTGCCATTGCAAAATTGAATTTGCCATTGCATATTGTCACACTCGTGCCTGCAACGGATAATCGTCCCGGTGAAAATGCCTATGCTCCTGGTGATATCGTCACAATGTATGATGGAACAACGGTTGAAGTATTGAATACGGATGCGGAAGGGCGAATGGTACTCGCAGATGCTTTGGCCTATGCTAAAAAATACGATCCCGAATTGGTCATTGATGCAGCGACTTTAACTGGTTCAGCTGTAGCTGCTATAGGAATAAATGCTATGGTCGTTATGGGGAATGCAAAACAGATCGAATTTGATCAGTTGAGTGAAGCGGGTTTTGCAACGCATGAGCGAACGGTTCAATTTCCGTTTTGGTCGGATTATGGCGAAGAAATGAAATCTCAAATCGCCGACTTAAAGAATCTTGGAGGACCGTATGCAGGAATGATAACTGCAGGGAAATTTTTAGAGCATTTTACAAATTATCCCTACATTCACGTCGATTTAGCTGGACCGACATTCTTGCATAAAAGAGATAGCTATAGAGGTGCAGGAGGAACAGGAGTTGGGGTGCGATTATTGACAGAATTCTTAAATGGAAAAGTGAACGAATGGAAAAAAAGAAAATAATAAAAGTTGGAATCTCTATTGGTGATGTAAACGGCATTGGTTTAGAGGTAATCATTAAGGCACTTTCTGATTCAAATGTATACGTAAATACGATCCCTATTATTTATGGATCATCTAAAGTGGTTTCTTTTCATAAAAAAGCCCTTGATATGCCTGATTTTGCATACTTGGTAATAAAGGGAGCGGAGGAAGCTAAAGCAAAAAAGGTGAATTTAATTAATTGTTGGGAAGAAGATGTTCACGTTGTCTTGGGTGAGAAAAATGCGAATGGCGGAAATTATGCCTTGCGTTCATTAGAGGCAGCAACAGCTGACTTACTTGCGAACAAAATTGATGTCTTGGTGACCGCACCAATCAATAAAGATTGTGTGCGTGATGCAGGGTTTGAATTCCCTGGACATACAGAATATTTAGCAAGTCAATCGAAAGCCGAAGATGTCTTGATGTTTATGGTGGCGGATGGTTTACGTGTAGGTGTTGTAACGGGACATGTACCTTTAAAGAAAGTCGCCGAACTCATCACAAAAGAAGCGGTTGAACTAAAGTTGAGATTGATGTTGAAATCATTGAAAGAAGATTTCATAATTCCTAAACCTAAAATTGCAGTATTGGGTCTCAATCCTCACGCGGGGGATCGTGGTACGCTCGGTGATGAGGAAATCGAAATTATCAATCCGGTTATACAAAAACTGAGGGATGAGGGTGAATTGGTCTATGGTTCGTACTCTTCTGATGGATTCTTCGGTTCGTCCAATCTCAAAAATTTTGATGCAATTTTGTCTATGTATCATGATCAAGGATTAACAGGATTCAAGTCTATTTCGTTTGATGAAGGCGTTAATTTTACGGCAGGATTGCCAATCGTGCGTACTTCTCCAGATCACGGAACAGCCTTCGATATCGCTGGGAAAGGAATCGCTTCTGAACGATCATTTAGAAATGCCTACTTTTTGGCCTGTGATATCTTCGAAAGACGTGCTTTTCATGCCGAATTGAACGAAAATCCATTAAAAAAGCAAACGATTAAAAAAGAAAAAACGTCAAACTAAAATACTGACAGACAGTGTTTTGGTATAATGGAGTGAGCAAAGTGGAATGTATTTTTAAATTATTCGCAGAGGAAATTAAAAATCTTTTGTTGAAATAAAATATTATTAATACCTTTGCGCACTATTTTACGGTGAGAATGAAAAGTGAATATGTAATAGGATTCTCGAGTTTAAAAGATGGTAGACATGATTACCACTATAAAATAGAAAATTCGTTCTTTGAGCAATTTGAATATACAGACATTGAAGGAGCTGATCTCGAGTTGGATGTTGTCCTAGACAAGAAACCAAACATGATCATAGTCGAATTTACTGTTGTTGGTTATTTAAGAGTAATGTGTGATAGATGTACAGATAGTTTTAACTATCCCATCAAAGGAAAAGAAAGTGTAATTTATAAGTTTACAGATGAAGATCTAGATGACGAAAAAGTAATCGCTATTCTGCCACACGAAATTGAAATTGATATTACGATTCCCGTATATGAATTTGCTACTCTTTTGTTACCGCAACGGAGAATTCATCCGAAAGGTGAATGTAATGAAGAAATGCTGAACGAAATTGATAATTACCTGATGGTTGAAGGGGTGACCAAGGTTGAAGAAGAGGATGAATCATCAATTGAAGACGAGAATGAAATTGACCCAAGATGGTCGAAATTAAAAGATTTAAAGAACAAAAGTTAAACTAGGAACAATGGCACATCCAAAGAGAAAAATATCTAAGACAAGAAGAGATAAGAGAAGAACGCATGTGAAAGCAGTTGCAGATAATATTTCAACTTGTCCAACAACAGGTCAACCGCATTTATTCCACCGTGCTCACTGGCATGAAGGAAAACTTTATTATAAAGGTAAAGTTGTAATGGAAAAAGAAGTGGCGATCTAGATTAGTCGTTCGCTCTGCGATCCAAATTACTGATTTAAAAAATTAAATTATTCAGGATAACGAGGTAGTACATCCGTGCAAACTTTGTTATCCTTTTTTAGTTTACTGTTGTTTCAAACATTGAATCCACTGCATTTTAGAACTTTATTATTCAAATGTCAATGGATTTTTGAAGAGAATTGTAAAAATTAAGTCGGATATCAGCTTTTTTTGATAAATTTATTCCCCCGTAATTATAGTGGGCCTAAAGTTTCATATTTTGGTCAGGATCGGGACGAAACAGATTAGATTTGACAACCAATTAATCGTATGACGAAAATTACAGCAGCTATTACTTCTGTCCAAGGATATGTTCCTGAACGTGTTTTATCAAATGCCGACCTTGAAAAAATGGTCGACACTAATGATGAATGGATTACTTCACGAACAGGTATTAAGGAGAGAAGAATGGCGGCACCAGGAGAAGCACTCTCGGATTTTGGTGCAAAAATTATCGAGGGTATCTGCAAAAAGAGGGGTATTTCTCCCTTAGAAATCGATTTAGTGGTTGTTGGTTCAATTACAGGTGATTATCGTTTTCCGAGTGCGTCAAATGTCATGTGCGACAAAGCCGGATGTCACAATGCATGGGGATTTGATCTCGGGGCAGCGTGTTCGGGCTTCTTATATGCGCTAGATGTAGGTCGCGTTTACGTTGAAAATGGAACCTATAATAAGGTCATTGTTATTGGTGCTGATGTCATGTCTAGTATCATTAATTATGAAGATCGTGCTACCTGTATCATTTTTGGTGATGGTGGTGGAGGCGTTTTGTTGGAGCCAAATGAAGAAGGTCTAGGTATCATTGATACAATTCTTAAAGCAGATGGTTCTGGTCGCCAATTTTTATTGCAAGAAGTAGGTGGTTCGAAAGAACCATTAACCAAAGATAATATAGATGAGCGCAGACATTTTGTTTATCAAGACGGTCAACCTGTATTCAAAAATGCGGTGCGAAACATGGCTGATGTTGCAGCCGAAATAATGGAGAAAAATCAGCTAACTAGTGAAGACGTTAACTGGCTTGTCCCTCACCAAGCTAACTTGAGAATTATTGACGCAACTGCAAACCGAATGGGTTTGGATAAGGAGCGCGTCATGGTCAATATTCAAAAATTCGGTAATACCACAGCAGGTACAATTCCATTGTGTCTGTGGGAATGGGAAAATCAATTAAATAAAGGAGATAACCTCATTTTAGCGTCCTTTGGAGGAGGCTTTACATGGGGAGCAGTATACTTAAAATGGGCGTATTAGCCTTAACACAATCTATTAGTTACATTGAATAAAATTATGAACATGGATAATAAAGAAATTCAAAACCTAATTAAGTTCGTATCGAAATCTGGTGTGAATGAGGTTAGCATTGAGCAAGGTGATTTTAAAATCACAATTAAAACGGATGCAGCAACCACAGAACAACATTATGTTGTGCAACAAGCCCCGCAGCAAATGCAAGCGGCTCCTGTAATGCAGGCTGCCCCTGTTCAAACTGCTGGCTCAGCTAATCAGGGTGGTGCAGATGCGCCAAAATCGGAAGAGAACAGCAATTATGTGACGATAAAATCACCTATGATTGGAACGTTCTATCGCAAACCTTCACCTGATAAGGATTCTTTTGTGAATATTGGTGATTCGATTAGCGTTGGAGACGTTATTTGTGTCGTTGAAGCTATGAAATTGTTTAATGAAATTGAATCGGAGATTTCAGGGAAAATCGTAAAAGTATTGGCAGATGATAATTCGCCAATCGAATACGACCAACCACTATTTTTGGTCGATCCTTCGTAAATTCTCTTATTACGGCGATCGTCCGTTTTTAGCTTAATAGTTAGGTATTAACATGGCTTCCAATTAAATCATTCGTTTTTATTGGAGTTTTAACTTATGCAAAAAAATGTTTAACTAAATATTAATAGCAAATAGAGGTGAAATTGCCTTGCGTGTCATTCGTACATGTAAAGAAATGGGGATTAAAACGGTAGCAGTATATTCTACTGCAGATCGTGAAAGTCTTCACGTGCGTTTTGCTGATGAAGCAGTATGTATCGGACCTCCTTCGAGCACTCAATCCTATTTGGATATTGCGCGAATCATTGCGGCTTGTGAAATTACAAATGCTGACGCCGTGCATCCGGGATATGGTTTCCTCTCTGAAAACGCTACTTTTTCTAAAGTGTGTGAAGAAAATGGAATTAAATTTATCGGTGCTTCTCCAGAAATGATTGATGGAATGGGCGATAAGGCTTCCGCTAAAGCAACAATGATTAAAGCGGGCGTACCTTGTATTCCCGGTTCTAAAGGACTTTTAAAGGATTTTGAAGATGCCCAAAAAACAGCTCTCGAAATCGTTTACCCAATTATCCTGAAAGCGACTGCTGGAGGTGGGGGTAAAGGGATGCGTGTGGTTTGGACTGAAGATAAATTAGAAGAAGCTTGGAATTCTGCTCGTCAGGAATCAAAGGCTGCCTTTGGGAATGACGGAATGTACATGGAAAAATACATTGAGGAACCGCGTCATATCGAAATTCAAATTGCTGGAGATAAATATGGAAATGTATGTCACCTTTCTGAACGGGATTGTTCTATTCAACGTCGTCATCAAAAACTAGTTGAAGAAACTCCTTCTCCGTTCATGACAACACGTTTGCGTTCGCGAATGGGGAAAGCGGCAATGAAAGCTGCTAAAGCTGTGAAGTACGAAGGGGTAGGGACAGTCGAATTCTTAGTGGATAAAAATCGTGATTTCTATTTTATGGAAATGAATACACGTATCCAGGTGGAGCACACCATTACTGAGGAAGTAATTAATTATGATTTGGTCAAAGAACAAATTAAATTGGCAGCTGGAGAAAAAATCGTTGGAAAAGAATATTTCCCAACTATGCACGCTATCCAATGCCGCATTAATGCAGAAGATCCTTTGAACGATTTCAGACCGAGTCCAGGAAAAATTACGGAATATCACGAACCAGGTGGTCACGGTATTAGAATTGATACGCATGTCTATGCGGGGTATACAATTCCTCCATACTATGATTCAATGATTGCGAAACTGATTACCGTTGCGCAAACACGCGAAGAAGCCATCACTAAAATGGAACGCGCCTTGGATGAATATATCATTGAAGGGATTAAAACAACTATCCCTTTCCATATTCAATTGATGAAAAATGAGGATTTCCGTAAGGGAAATTTTACAACTAAGTTTATGGAGACGTTTGTGATCGAGAAGTATTAATCTGATCCTAATTATACAATTAGTCGAAACTCATTCCATCTTGTCGGAATGAGTTTCTTTTTTTTAGAACAATCAATCCTAAATGCGTAACTTTGACTGACTTATAGGCGTACAAACAGTTAAATTGATTCGAAAAATACTCTATATTACTCTCTTCGTTCTTCCTTCCCTGCTCAAGGGACAGGATGTTCACTTTTCGCAATTCACGCGAACAGAATTTTTATTGAATCCAGCCTATACGGGAGCTTTTCGTGGTAATTTCAGAGCGACAACCAATTGGAAGGACCAATGGCGCTCTATCAATAATACATTTAGGACATATGCGTCATCAGCCGAATTTTCATTTGGAAAAGGTCGGCCTAGGCACCCTACGTATTATGCTGTTGGGCTTTTCGCTGCTAAGGATGTTTCTGGAGATGTAGAGTTAGGGACAACTTCACTTGGTCTTAGTTTTTCATCATTATTTCAAATCTCAAGAAATCAGCGCTTTTGTTTTGGAGTGCAGGGTGGTTATGCAAAAGCAGGTATTAATGCAACGTCAATGCAATGGGGAAGCCAATATGTGGGTATTAATTTTGACCCGTCGCTGTATGATGGAGATGGAATCGAGTATCTCCCACAACAGTATTGGGATGTTTCAACAGGGATTGCCTATTGGTATCATAAAAACGACAATGAACGGGCCAATAGAGCTCCTCAAGATGCCAAAATTGGATTGGCAGTTTACCACCTCAATCGGCCTGAAAATGCTTTTGTTGTAAGTGAAAACGATCGCCTACCTTTTCGAACGGTTTTTCAAGCATCTGCCTTATTTGAAACACCAATGGATTATTTGTATTGGTTCCCAAATATAACAGCTCAATTTCAAGGGCCACAGCATGAAGTTGTTGTTGGTGCAACCGCTAAATATATCCTAATGTCTGGGTCTAAAATGACAGGGTTCGGAACGGAAATGGCAGTCGCAGCAGGACTCAATATGCGAATCAATAATGTGTTTGATGCGATTATCCCTCAAATTTACCTTGATGTTAAAGGTTTTTCGATTGGATTGTCTTATGACATTAATATGTCTAGATTAAATGTTGCATCAGCGTATAGAGGTGGATTCGAACTGTCACTTCGCTTTACTAATCCTGATGGATATACGCACAAAAAACCGTATCGACGAGCAGTGACTATATAAGGTTTAAAGTTGATTAGAATTTATATATTTGCTTTACCTGATTAAACGTAGCCATGAAAAAAAACAAATATATCACCTTTCTTGCCATAGTCCTAAGTACTTTTTTTATCACCGCTTGTGGGGGTAATATAACAGCGGAGGAAGAAATTGATCCAACAATTCTTGAGAGTGTGGAAGGTGGTAAATTTAAAGGTGGAATCCTCCATCTGAATTCGATCGAAGATTACACAAGCCTCTTTCCTCCCGCAGTTAACGACATTTATTCAACTCATATTGCCAGCCAAGGTTATGAAGGACTGCTAAAGTTGGATCAAAAAACATTAGAAGTACAACCCTGTATAGCACAATCTTTTGACATTGATAAAACGAAAAAGATATATACATTTCATCTTAGAGATGGAATTAAATTTAGTGATGATGAGTGTTTTGAAGGGGGAATCGGGAGAGATGTTGAAGCCGAAGATTTTAAATATTGTTTTGATTATCTGTGCTCTAATCATGAAGATAATAAATGGCAGGCACTTTTCAGAAATAGAGTGGTAGGGGCTTCAGATTATGGTGAGGGTAAGACGAAATCAGTTGAAGGGATAAGTGTAATTGATAATAAGACGCTGGTAATCGAATTAATAGAACCTTATGCTGGATTTCCTAATCTTTTAACCATAACCGCCGCATCTGTTTACCCGAAAGAGGCCATTGAAAAATACGGGTATGATCAAATGCAAGATAAAATTGTAGGATCGGGTCCGTTCATTGCTAAAACAATTAAAAATGGTGAAAATGTTACTTTTATTCGTAATAAGGATTATTGGAGAACGGATGATTTTGGAAATCAGCTCCCTTTCTTAAGCCAAGTTGAATTTTCATTTATCAAGGATAAAAATGCTGAGCTAAAAGCGTTTCAAGATGAAAAATTAGATATGGTATGGGGAATTCCAGTGGAAGAAATACCAAATGTGATGGGAAGTCTCGAAGAAGCTAAAGACGGAAAGAACAAAGAATTTGAAGTTCAGTCGATCAATAGTTTAAACATTCAATATTATGGTTTCTTGCACACAAGTAAAGTATTCAATGACGTTCGAGTAAGAAAAGCTTTCAATTACGCTATTGACCGTGATTCGTTAATCGACTTTGTTTTACAAGGAGAGGGTCAAGCTGCCCATAATGGCTTTGTGCCTGAAATGAAGGGTTACCCATACAGTTCGGTCGCAGGATATGATTACGACCCTGTTTTGGCCAGAGATTTAATGAAAGAAGCTGGTTATCCAAATGGAAACGGTTTCCCCGAAATAACATTAAACTTAAATGCAAGTGGAGGAATTAACGAAAAGGTAGCTAACACGCTTACCACCATGCTTAATAAAAACTTGGGGATCAATATTTCCTTAAATGTAATTCCAATGGCTGAATTACATCCTATGGTTGAAGCTGCTCAAGTTGACTTTTGGCGATTTGGTTGGATTGCTGATTATCCAGATCCATCTAATTTTCTGTATTTATTTCACGGTAAAAACATTATCGAAGGTCAAGCGACATCTATTAATTACTTTAGATACGCTAGTCCAGAATTTGATAAAGTATACGAAGCAGCATTGCGCGAAATTGACACTGAAAAAAGAATGGCGCTCTACGCTCAAGCGGATCAAATATTGATGGATGATGCCGTGATCATGCCCCTCTATTTTAATTTAGACATCCGCTTAATCGTTCCTGATCTTAGGGATTTTGATATTAATGAGATGGAGTACAGAGATCTTTCCGTTGTCTACTTTAAAAACTCAAATAAAGATAATGTAAGGGTTTATGATAACC
Source organism: Crocinitomix sp. (assembly GCA_023263555.1). Lineage (GTDB taxonomy): Bacteria > Bacteroidota > Bacteroidia > Flavobacteriales_D > Crocinitomicaceae > Crocinitomix. The sequence goes on along the minus strand of JALQVX010000094.1, from coordinate 9,352 downwards.
TTACACCCGAACAGGAATAAGAAATCGAATACGTTTTATTCAAAGCAAAGTTGGAACTATCCAACTAATCCATTGTCCATGAGATAGGCAGCGATTTGAACGGCATTTGTGGCCGCCCCTTTTCTTAAATTGTCTGCAACAATCCAAAGGTTTAATGTATTCGCTTGACTTTCGTCACGTCTAATTCTTCCTACAAACACATCATCTTTTCCACGTGCATAAAGAGGCATTGGATATGTATTGGTGTCTAAATTATCTTTTACGGTAACACCAGGTGTCTCATGGAGTAATGTCCGTAATTCATTCAAATCAAAGTCACGTTCAAATTGAATATTCACCGCTTCTGAATGTCCACCTTTAACAGGAACACGAACCGCAGTGGCTGTAACGTTAATGGATGGGTCTAAAATTTTCTTTGTCTCATTGGTTAATTTCATCTCCTCTTTTGTATACCCATTTTCAGTGAAGTTATCACAATGAGGTAAACAATTCTCGTTGATTGGATAAGGATAAGCCATCTCTCCCGAAATACCATTTTTTTCGTTTTCAAGTTGTTTTACAGCCTTCATTCCCGACCCAGAAATGCTTTGGTAGGTTGAAACTACAACACGTTTTACCCCGTATTTTTTATGAAGTGGCGCTAGTACCATTACCAATTGAATGGTTGAACAATTCGGATTGGCAATAATTCTGTCCGCTGACTGTATTAAGTTTGCATTAATTTCAGGTACGATTAGTTTGTGATTTTCCATCATACGAAAAGCACTTGAGTTGTCAATAACAATGGTACCAACTTCCGCAAATTTCGGCGCCCAACTTAATGAAGTTTCTCCCCCAGCTGAAAAGATAGCAATGTCTGGTTTCTCACTTACAGCTTGATCTATACCAATAACAGTATAGGAATTTCCCATAAAATCAAGTGTGTTGCCAACCGATTTTTCAGAGGCCACAAAAACATAAGCATCAACGTGTAATTTTGCCGTTTCTAGCACTGTTAATATTTCTGTTCCAACCATTCCTGTTGCTCCGACAATTGCTACTTTCATTTTTTCTTTTTTAGACGGATCAAAAATACTATATTTAGCAGTCTTTCAGAAATGCATTATGAAATTTTATTTAACAGCACTACTCATTCTTGTGACCATTGTAACGAATGCGCAATTTTCAGACGATTTTACGGATGGAGATTTCGTTGCGTCCCCTCCATGGACAGGAATGGACGTTAATTTTGAGGTAAATGCTTCCAATCAATTGCACCTGATTGCACCTGCCGTCTCTGACACTTCTTATCTCGCAGTTTTTTCAACAATTGCTGATGACGTAACGTGGGATTTTTGGCTTGAAATGGATTTTAACCCCTCTTCGGGTAATAATTCAAGACTGTATTTAATGTCGGATCAATCCAATCTCAAAGGAAGTTTAAATGGGTATTTTGTCATGGTAGGCAATACTAGTGATGAAATAAGTTTGTACCGTCAAGATGGGCTTGCCATAACTGAAATTTTGGATGGTGTAGATGGAACGGTTAACTTGGATAATGTTCAAGCAAGAATTCGTGTGACACGCTCTGCGACGGGAAGCTGGGAAGTCTTGCGCGATACAACTGGAGGATATACTTTTGCATCTGAAGGAACAGTGATGGACATCACGCATACGTCAACCTCCTATTCAGGTGTGTTCTGCAAGTACACGTCCTCGCGCTCTGATCTCTTTTACTTTGACGACATAGGAAATCCATACGTGGACGGTGTTCCTCCAATGGTGAATGAAGTGAGTGTTATTTCAACAACTGAATTGGATGTGCAATTTTCTGAACCTGTTGATGAGTTATCAGCATCTGTTTTAACGAGCTATTCAGTTGACCTCGGTATAGGGAATCCTTCGAGCGCTTTATTAGATGTAAGTGATGGTTCTTTGGTGCATTTAACGTTTGCAAGTCCTTTTCCAAATGGCATAGAGCATCTAATCACGATTAACTTGGTTGAAGATTTTGCTGGTAACCCTATGGCTTTTCCACAAGTGCTGCCATTTATGTATTTTGTTCCAGAGCCAACAGTTGAGAATGACGTCATTTTTACAGAGATTTTACCTGATCCGAATCCTGTTATCGCTTTGCCAGAAGTTGAGTTTATCGAAATTTATAACCGATCTACTAAGATCATTGATTTAGCAGGGTGGACCATAAATGATAATACAACAACCGCCTCCTTTCCATCCTATATTTTAAACCCAAATGAATATGTCGTTATCTGCGGTATCGATGAGGGTGTCTTATTTGGGATCTCAAATTTTATTGAGGTTGATGGCCTACCAACGCTCACTAATTCTGAAGACGATCTGGTATTGAAAAATGAAAGTGCGATTCAAATCGATTCGATTCATTATTTTCAAAGTTGGTATAATGATACTGAAAAACAAGATGGCGGTTGGACCATGGAGCGTAAACATTTAAATAGCCCATGCAGTGATGGGAATAATTGGGGTGCATCTATTAACACGTCAGGGGGAACACCTGGTCTCCAAAATTCGATTTGGACTGATTTAGATGATGTTACGGCACCTACTATTTCTTCTTTCTTGGTGTTGAGTGATACTGAAATTTCCGTAATTTTTAATGAGACCATGGATACCACCGTTGATATGAGTATCTCAAGTTCACCGTCCTTGGCTTCACTTTCAATCGCGTATACGTCATTGAACGAAGGATTAATCAATGCGATTACCTTAACTGAAAACACAGTTTATTCAATGGCGCTATCTGGTGGGGTTGACTGCTGGGGAAATGGGATCAATACTACTTTTGAATTTGGGTTACCAGGATCAATTGAACCTGGAGATCTCATTTTAAATGAAATATTGTTCGACCCGCAGACAGGAGGTTCTGATTATATAGAATTGGTGAATATATCGGATAAAATTTTGGATTTAAATCAACTACTACTTGCGAATTGGGACGTGGAAATCGCAAACCACGACCAAGTGGGTGAGGCACAATATTTGCTTTTGCCTGGCGAATATATTGTTTTAACAGAAGACTCAACAGATGTGATCAATGATTTTTCAATTTATGGAATCGGAAGATTTTTAGAAACGGGTTTACCAACGTATCCCAATGACTCAGGAACGGTATATTTGTTGAGAGCTGATTCTGCCATTATTGATTATTTCCATTATGATGCAGATTATCACTATGCTTTATTGAATTCGCTGGACGGTAAGGCGCTTGAGCGCATTACTTTTGGGGGAGGCATGAACAATGCTGACAACTGGCATACCGCTTCTGAATTTGTGGATTGGGGAACACCTGGTTACTTAAATTCGCAATTTGCGAATCCTAATGCAGTGGGAAATGTTAGCGTTGATCCCAAACTATTTTCGCCGGATAATGATGGCTATAATGATGTACTCATCATTAATTTTGATTTGGTTGGAGAAGACAATGTAATGGATGTATTAATTTATGATAATCAAGGGCGACTCATCCGTCAATTGAAAGATAACTATTATATTGGACAAGCTGGATTTTTAACGTGGGACGGCATCAATGATGAAGGTGAAAAAGCAGCAATCGGAACCTATATTATCTTAGTTTCGATTAAAGATTCTGCTGGCTTGGAAACACAATTTAAATTAGTGACGGTCCTTGCGGGACAACTCTAAATCACATCCAGTATTCATCATCTAGTTTGCTTTTCTGTAGCATTGTTTGATCGTCCGAATCGCAACCAATTTGGCGATTAATAACGGTGCTATTCCAATCATTTTCAGTCCGCCAAAGTTAATTAGCGCGACAACTTGATGTTGGAATAAAAACCCGAAGAGTGAGGTTATGAAATGGTAACAACCCCGATCAGCATTTCTTCTAGCGAATGGAAAATGAGAATCACGAGAACAAGAACAAAGACACCTTTTTTAGATGCAAACAATGCCTTGAACGTGAATTTTTCAAAACAAACCAACCGGTAAACACCAATAATTGTGAGGAATGGAAGAGCTAACCGCATGAATTCATATGCAAATCGATTGATGTAACTAAAATCTGGATTGATATAAGCATACATTCCGTGAAGATCATACAAATGATTGACGGGAAGTAAATTCAGGATATAAATACTGATGACCAATAAAAAATAGGCCAACCATTTATTCGACTTTATATCATCAATAAAGACAATCAATGAATTGCGCTCGTCGCCTTTAATACGCTTTAAAAATCAATAGCGTAAGACCGATTAAATTAAAGAGCCTTTCAGAGCGAATGGTCGCGAAAAAACGGATAACCTTTGTCAATAAAGATCCCAAATTGACGAGAGTATCCATTCGTTTACTAGACGTAACTTAATTTGACCATATTGGATTTCCCCTTTTCTTCGATTGGAACAGATGCAATATTTACCACAAGATCGCCTTCTTTCACCAACCCCATCTTTTTCAGGATATATTTACTATCGCTTATCGTATGATCTGTTGAGACCATTTTATCATAGAAATAACCTTTCACGCCCCAAACTAAACTGAGCTGTGTCAGAATTTGTCGATTTTCAGTGAAGACGAAGGTGTCAGATTTTGGTCGCTGCGAAGAGATCTTATAAGCCGTATAACCCGAAAAAGTCATTGTGATAATTCCTTTAGCCTCTACACGTTGCGCTAATCGCGTCGCGTTAAAACAAACAGAGTCTGAAATAAAACGCTCCTGATTTTTTTCAGGTAATTCCTCTTTATGGTAAATTTCTTCGTTTTTCTCAACCTCGCGCACAATTTTACTCATGGCCTTTATCACTTCAACTGGATATTTTCCAACAGATGTTTCTCCGGACAACATTACAGCGTCTGTCCCATCTAATACTGCATTCGCCACGTCGTTTACTTCAGCTCGTGTAGGTGAGAAATTCTCTATCATACTCTCCATCATTTGGGTAGCAACAATGGCTGGTTTCGCATATTTTCGGCACGTCTTGATCATCATTTTTTGTAAGTTAGGAACAGTTTCCATTGGAACTTCAACCCCTAAATCACCTCGTGCTACCATGAGGGCATCTGTTGCGCGAATGATATCCTCTATTTCTGCAATGGCTTCTGGTTTCTCAATTTTAGCAATAACCTTGGCGTGACATTTACGTGTTTGAATAATATGTTGCAATTCAATGATATCACGTGCCGAACGAACAAAGGATAATCCGATCCAATCCACTTTGTGGGACAGGGCAAATTCTAAATCTTCTGCATCTTTCTCTGTTATACAAGGCAAAGAAATTGCCGTATCCGGAAGGTTTACCCCTTTTTTGGAACGCAATGTACCACCATGTATAACACGTGTAATCACTTCGTCTTTTTGATTCGTGGAGATGACTTCTAATTGAAGTTTTCCATCATCCATCAAGACAAAATCACCAATACTGACATCTTTTGGGAATTCTTGATACGTTAAAAAGACTTTTTCACTCGTTCCCATGCACTTCTCTGTCGTTATGATCAGTTGTTGACCATCAATCAATTCAACTCCGTTGCCTTCGACTTCGCCAATCCTAATTTTTGGACCTTGTAGGTCGGCAAGAATGGCCACATTTAAACCTTCCTCCTTATTGATCTCGCGAATCATTTCTATTGTCTTCAAATGATCTGAGTGACTCCCGTGAGAGAAGTTTAATCTACAGACGTCAACTCCTTCCAGAATCATCTGTCTTAATACTTCTTTTGAACTGGTTGAAGCAGGACCCATGGTCGCTACAATTTTCGTCTTCTTTATTTTTAATCCCATAATATTATTATCACTTACTCAATTTAACCTGTTCCAACTAAAATGGTTCGGCTAAAAAACTAAATTAGATTTTGATTTTAATTCGTTCGGGTCGAAAGAAAATGCCGTTAAGATACTATCTAAACGCTTAAGAGATGTTACGATTTCGTTAATTTCAACTGAATAATTATTTTTTATAATTAGGAAATAATCAATTTGATCTTTCTCCGGTATTAACTTCCGATAATTATTCGATAAATTTTTAACTAAATAGTATTCAACATGCTCTTCTTCGTCATAGAAAGAGTAAAAAGAATAGAAATGATCCCCTTCTTTTTTTACGAAGATACTCAAATCTTCGTCCTTTTGCAAGGCAATTTTTAATTCCTTATTTATCCCCCATGTTAATCGATAGTCTGCATTACTCGAGCAAATCCCAATTAAATCAAATGAATAATCATCTTCAAATACAAGCTTATGTTTCGCCATAGTCTAGTGTATAACACAAATGTATTGATATTTACGAACATCTTGATGCATCAAATCTTAAGTCACTAAAATTAAAAAATGTATCTTTAGACGATTAAATCGCGAATATGAAATTTTTCTTGAATTCCTCACAGTACTTTGACACCAATCAGGGGATTGATCTCTCTATTCCACTGAGAGATGGAGAGAATAATGTTAACGCTTGGTATTGTGATCCTGTGCGAATTGAGGCAGTGAAAACAGAACATTTTATAGGCGATATAAATCAAGGCGGCGTGGTCAATTTTAAAAATATTTTTTTAAACCCGCACGGCAATGGCACGCATACTGAATGTGTTGGTCATATTGCAAAAGAAGGGTTTACAATCAATCAATGTTTGAAAGAATTTCATTTTTTCGGACGAATAATTACAGTGGAATTAAGTGCGTTGTGGAATGAAGCCTTTCAAGAAAATGATTCTTGCATAGGAGTCGATCAGATGCGATTGGCAACACAAGATTGGAAGGGTGAAAAAGTACTAATCGTTCGAACTTTACCCAATGATACAACGAAGAAAAATAGACAGTATTCAGACACCAATCCTCCCTATTTTACCGCTGAAGCGATTGATTACATCAATGAGTTAGGTGTTGATCATTTAATGGTCGACCTACCATCTATTGATCGTGAACAAGATAAAGGTGAGTTAGTGGGACACCACCGATTTTGGAATTATCCAGAGCAGCCTCAAACCCACAAAACAATTTCTGAACTCTTGTTTATACCAACTGAGGCGATTGATGACCGCTATATGGTTAATATACAGATTATGAGTATCGAAAGTGACGCTTCTCCAAGCAAAATTATGGTTTACCCCATTTCGAACATTAAAGAATAAACGGTTTCAACGGGCGATAGCATATTTCTGACGAAAAATATTGTTTTATTAGCTTAATGTACATATATTTGCAGCATAAATTAAAATTATTCAATTAGAGGGGACTGAATGTCCCCTCTTTTCGTACTTCGAAATGATTGAAAAAAGCACAGTTAGAGAATTAGCGGAAGAGCGAATCGCCGAACTCGATAGAGGGATTTATATTGTTGAAATCAAAATCAATAATGGTAACCAAATTCTTGTCGAATTAGACATGGAAGAGGGTTCAATTGCTATTGATGATTGTATCTCTGTCAGTCGAAATATCGAACATAATTTAGATCGTGAAGAAGAAGACTTCTCGTTGGAAGTGTCTTCAGCTGGTTTGGATCAACCTCTTCGTGTGCTAAAACAGTACGTGAAGAACATTGGTAAAACAGTGAGCGTTGTGAAACTTGATAATGGAAAGAAAGTAGAAGGGGTGCTCACAGCTGCCAACGAGGAGGAAATTAAAATTGAAGTGAAGGAGAAGAAAAGTGTGGAAGGAAAAAAGAAAAAAGTTTGGGTGACGGAAGAAATTACATTTAAATATATTGAATTAAAAGAAGTGAAATTAGTGATCACTTTTTAAAAAGAAAAGATGATTTGAAATGAACCAACTAAAATCTTTCGCGGATTTGATTTGGTAAATTGAAACTCACATAACACATTAAAATTAGAGAAATGAATGCGTTAGAATTGATAGAATCCTTCTCGGAGTTTAAGGAATTCAAAAATATTGACAGAGAGACAATGATGAACATCCTTCAAGATGTTTTTAGATCTATGCTCAAGAAAAAGTACGGGTCTGATGAACATATTGATGTCATTATTAACCCTGATAAAGGTGATGTCGAAATTTGGATCAACCGAGAAATTGTTCCAGATGGAGAGGTAGAAGATGAAAGTCTTGAAATTGCACTTTCTAAAGCGGTTGAAATTGAGCCTGATTTTGAAGTAGGTGAAGAGGTGGCCGAAGAGGTTAAGTTAGATGATTTTGGTCGTCGTAATGTCCTTTCTTTACGTCAAAACCTTATTTCTCGAATCCTTGAATTAGAAAAAGATCATATCTACAAAAAATACAAGGAACGTATTGGTGAAATCATTACAGGTGAAGTTTATCAAGTGTGGAAGAGGGAGATTTTGGTATTGGATGATGAAGGAAACGAATTAATCCTTCCTAAACAAGAACAAATTCCTTCGGATTATTTCAAAAAAGGTGAATCAGTTCGTGCGGTTGTCGCGCGTGTTGATTTAAGAAATAACAGTCCGATTATCATTTTATCTCGTACAGCTACAGAATTCTTAGAGCGTTTATTCGAACTTGAAGTACCGGAAGTATTTGATGGTTTGATTACGATTAAGAAGATTGTTCGTGAGCCAGGCGAAAGAGCAAAGGTTGCGGTTGAGTCGTATGATGACCGTATCGATCCCGTTGGTGCATGTGTTGGTATGAAGGGTGCACGTATTCACGGAATCGTGCGTGAGTTGAAAAATGAAAATATTGACGTAATTAACTATACGTCCAACGATAAACTATTTATTCAACGCGCTTTGTCTCCAGCAAAAATTACTTCTATCGAATTGGATGAAGTAAATATGCGTGCTGATGTGTATCTAAAAACAGATCAAGTTTCATTAGCAATTGGTAAAGGTGGTCACAATATTAAATTAGCCGGTAAATTAAGTGGCTATGAAATAGATGTGTACAGAGAAGGTGCTGAAGATATTGAAGATGTGGATTTAGATGAATTCACAGATGAAATTGAAGGATGGGTGATTAAAGAATTAAAATCAATTGGTTTGGATTCTGCAAAATCTGTTCTTGAACTAAACGCTGAAGAATTAACCCGTAGAACGGATCTCGAGCTTGAGACGGTAGAAGACGTGTTAAGTGTACTTCGCGCTGAGTTTGAATAATTTGTAATTTTAAGAAACGAAATTAACTCAAGTCGCGTACTTGAGTTAACTAAATAACAGGCAGTAAAGTAAACAGTATAATGGCAGGTATGGCGAAAAGGTTAAATAAGGTGGCCAAGGAATTTAATATTAGTATAAGTACTATTGTTGATTTTTTGGGAACCAAAGGAATTGAAATAGATTCCAAACCAAATACCAAGATAGAGGCAGATATCTTGAGTGTGTTGGATGAGGAATTTGCAGATGATAAAGTGGCGAAATTGAATTCAGAAACAGTCGATATTGGCAGAGAAAAACGCGAATCTATTTC
>JALQVX010000071.1 GCA_023263555.1 Crocinitomix sp. | reverse complement strand
GATTTTTTGTGGGGTGAAGACAAAATAACGATCGACCCAATGAATTTGAAGAGTGGGAATAGAATCGTCACAAAGATAACCAAGAGCGCAACAGTAAAATTGCCACCCGTGTACAAAAGTTGAATCATTTCTATGACCGATTTGTTTTGATAAAAATAGTACACCCTTCCCTCAAAAACCTCATTATAATCGTACTGAAATTCACCTAAACCCAGTCCACCAATAAAGTCCATTTCATCAAAATTGACGTCGATAGGCAATGAAAAAGTGAGGTCTTTATTGTACGCTATCACTTCTAGAAATGGCGATTGTAAGGAAAGAAACAAAAAAGAGATGGAAGCGAAAATCATAACAAAGCCATATACGCGATATTTATGATCCTTTTTAAAATAGGCGCCAACATTAATACCGACATAGACCAACATGACAATTACCAACAAAAGACTTGAAATCAAGGCGTCTCGATAATTTGAACTCGCCTCCGCTTCTAACTTTTGCCAAATTTTAACCTTATCCTGTCCGATCGTATTGCCCGGAATCCATTCGCTTGCAGATGTGATACGTTCTTTAAAATTCAATTCGACGACAATCTGTTCCTTCTTTTCCCTGTACTTTGACAAACTCTCCGTAATTAAAAAAGAGAAAACGACGACACCAAAAAAAAGAACTAGCGTGGTGATTAAGAGAACGACGAATTTTTTCATAACTCTTGCATTTGGAAATTATTTGCAGCAGCAAAAGCGTCTTGCTCAGCAGCAAATGTTAAAACCAATTCCTTTTCTTTTGCAGCAAAAGCTAAATCAAATTCGTTCAATTGACCAGCATCCTGGCGTGTTACCTGATCCAACGGTTTCTTCATAAGCGGCAAAAGTGATTTCATCTTATTCGTAAGTTGATCACGATAATACGTCAAGAGATTAACTAAAGCTCCAGACAAACGTTCTCCACCTGTAGGAACGTACATTTGATTGACATCTGTTAACTTCGTTTCTATTTCAAAAAGCGTTGTTTCAAATTGATCATCTACACTTGCGGAATCTGCCATAAAAAGCAAATCTAATTGATTCCAAACATTTTGCTGAATTAAGGATAATTCATTGTTAAAATCGACTGCACTTAATTTAACTTCATTGAGATCATACTCAATAATTCCACTCTCCAAGGTGTCACTGTCAGGATTAAGAACAGGATCATTTTCTTGCTCCTCATTGCCAGAACAGGCAACTAAAAGTAAGGGTAATAATAAGAGATAAATGAATTTCATGACGTGCGTGAGATTAAGATTGAACAAAAATACGTAGTTCAACAAATTTTAGGTTTATTTTTTAATTTGACAAATTACATCCAGAATTTCTCCATCTAAAGAGGAGACGACGAAAAAATAAGTACCCGGCTCCAAATTGGGCAAGTCCATTGTAGTTTCAATGGGCATATTCGCAATTTCTCTTCCAGCAATGTCTAAGATTCGCAGCGAACCTGCGGTGACACCTTCAATGTTAACAGTTGAAGTAAATGGATTCGGATAAATTTTAATCAAAGAAGATGACGAACTTGGTGCTTCATCCACAGCAACCAATGAAAAATCTGTGATCGAAAAATTATCAATTCCACCCTCGGTCACATTTTCCGTTTCAACATAATCACTAAGAATGACTAACATTTGCATGGTTGCCGTTGGCGTAATTAATGGACTAATTTCAATCGACACTGGATTCCATTGACTCATTGGCAATCCACCATTGAAGTGTTGATCAACCAAAATAATATCGCCCAAACCATTCAATAAATAAACCTCCAACGTATCATCAGGAGCTGCTCCGTATTGACAGAAAAACCATGCCGAATAGTTCAAGTAAGGCGTATCGAAACCTGTTAAATCAAACACAGGGGACAACAGTACAACCTCACCATCATTAACCTCGTCCGTGTTAACAGTCGCGGTTCCATTTCCAGTCATATACGCATACGATCCGCAATCAAAACCAATATCAAAAAATGGATTTTCGACCACTCCTCCTCCATTTGCAACACCAACGGGAATTTCACGTTCCCAAAACCCGCGTGCAGCTGTTCCTGTCGAATTCCAACCGAAATCAAATGTAAAATCATCCGCATATCCAGGAGAAATATAAATGACTAATTCCATCAATTCATCTGTAATCATGGTATCCACATAACACGCGTTTTGATACCCCCATTTACCTCCAAACACTTGGTAATTATCTTGGTAATAAAGCGGAATCTCAGCTACTCCCGTTGCGTCAGTCGTGCCTTCATGATCAACATAAGTGTGTTCCATTAAGACTTGTGCGCCCTCCACAGGATCTAATGTCACTGCGTCCATTACGCGCACTTGAAGCGTGAATTCAGGAATTTTTTCCAAAACGACGTCCTGCTCTGCAATCACACCATTCACCATATTTACAGCAATGGTTTGCGGAAAATATAAAACTTTAAAATAAGTCACGTCCATTACACCCTCGCTTTCAATACCAGTTGCATAATCTCCCAACACATTCGATTGATCTTCAACTGTCGTGCCATCAAATAAAACATCTACATTGTTTAGTGCCATTCCTGACCCCAATTCTGTAATATTTCCTTCGAGATAACTTGCTTGATGTTCATTCACACTATAGATAAATAATCCTTCAGCTCTATCTGTTGCCAAAATATTTCCTGAAGGTAAAAAAGGATAAGCACCCCAACACCCATCAGTCGTAGGCGAATCGAGCGGATTGGTATCGTGATTTGCGACTTCAACCATATTGTAGGGATAAGTAATATCATGAATAACAATGCCATCTGTATAATAGGATGTATATAAATAATTGCCGTTCACATGCGAGTTATGAGGAACGATATGATTACCTGGAGACGATTGTATTTTATCAAGTGGAAGAATACTTCCCGGATCAGAAACGTCAAATGACCCAATATAACCGCCAGGAACCTCATCTGTTGTATACACGTAATTCCCATCCTCAGAAGCCCAAATATTATGAGCAAAATCAGTCGGTGTAATTGCCGTTCCTAGGAGCACGGGACTTGTTTTATCTGTCAAATCAACGACACTAAAAAAACCTTCATAAATATGAGCAAAATAGCCCGTATCATTTCGAACAAAGCCGTCATGTACATACCAATCATCAAAAATACCCACCTCAATTGGATTCATTGGATCCGTCATCACATCCAAAATAATTACACCTCCATTACCACGTCCGGCTCCGAAAATATAAACATAACCATCTGCCTCATACAAATTGTGCGCTGATTGCCAAGGAGCAGCATCAGGACCTTCATAAATAGCAATAGGCAAGTCGGTATCCCCTGGCAAACCCGACATATCGATTATCATCAATCCTTGTAATGCTTCAGTTGTTATATATGCATAGTCACCATACGTTTTTAAATCTCTCCAAATTGAGTTCAAACCTGCTGTCCAAAACACTTCTGTTGGTGAGGTTGGGTCAGTTACATCCACAATTGAAACGCCGTCCATTGCTCCGACTAACGCATATTCATTCCCCACTTCATCCACATACCCCCAAACATCATTTAAACCTGTACTGTGAACTTCTGGAATGTCCAAAGCACCTAATTCAACCATATTTAATTGAGCATTAGAAAAGTTAGTTAGAAGTAGGACAAGGAGAAAAGGAAAAATGCGATTCATGTATTTCATGTTAAGACTGTTTTTTTTAGTGTAATTTCAATCGTGGGCACTTCTAATTATAACGTATAATTCAGCGAATTGGTTGGTAATTTATTGCTGCACGATCTATCCTTCTTTTTTAATCGATTCCCAGGTCGCATACATGGATTCTTGAGCTGGTCGATTTGGCTCAATTTCACGCAAAGGCTCAACTTCTTTTAGGGTTTGACGCAATTCACTCGGAAGACGCTGATAAAGAGCTGTCCCCATGGTTTTCCAATTCATCATTTCGTCGCTTACCTGTTTGATGATCTTTGCAGGATTCCCAACCACTAGACTTCGCTTGGGGATTTGCATTTTGGCAGGAACGAAACATAAAGCCCCAATGATACTTTCATCTTCAATCACCACATCATCCATGATAACGGCATTCATGCCTACCAAACAATTCTCACCTATCGTGCCGCCGTGCACAATAGCCCCATGCCCAATATGCGCTCCTTTTTTAAGCAATACCGTTGTTCCAGGAAACATGTGAATCGTACAATTTTCTTGCACATTACACCCATCCTCTATAATTATTTGACCCCAATCTCCTCTTAATGCAGCGCTTGGACCGATATAGACATCCTTACCAATAATTACATTACCTGTTACAGTTGCTTGAGGATGCACGAATGCTGTTTCGTGCACGACTGGAATAAAGCCATTAAATTCAAAAATCATAGTGTCTTTTTAACAAGCCATTAAACGGCTTATTTTATCTACTAAATTAATACAATTAAACGTTATCAAGGCGGTGAATAATGGATAAGAAATCGATTCAACTAGGAATTGAGCGTAAAAGCAGTGCACCACTTTATTATAATCATTTTAAGTTTCGGATCTATTCCGCTTTTTTATTAAAATTAAGACGACAAAAAAACCACCGTAGATTTAGATCATACGATCGGTCATATAACCGGAAATGGTCCTTTTCGTTCCGATATAGAAATAATAAATTCCGATCATCATGAGAATGTGGCTGAAGTCGTTTTTATCAAACAAAGGATGTAAATTGATCTTTAACAAGAAGATGAAAGCCGTTGGTAAAAGAACG